>NZ_JALCYX010000007.1:0-126214 GCF_022690695.1 Anaeromyxobacter sp. SG17 | reverse complement strand
AGCCGGCCGCCGCCGGCCCTGCGCGCGACCGCGCCCGCCGCCCTCGCGAAGGCGCCGCCCGACGCCTCCCCGGAGGCGGCGCCTGCGAAGCTCACCGGCGCGCGCCGTGTGCTGGTGATCGAGGACGACCCGGCCTTCGCCGAGGTGCTCTGCGGGCTCGCGCGGGAGCGCAGCTTCGCCTGCGAGCTCGCCACGACGGCGGCCGCGGGGCTCGAGCGGGCGTTCGCGGAGCCCCCCGAGGCGATCGTGCTCGACGTGGGGCTGCCGGACCTCTCCGGGCTCGCCGTGCTCGATCAGCTGAAGCGCGACCCGCGCACCCGCCACGTCCCGGTCCACGTGATGTCGGTCGAGGACTACACCCACGCCGCGCTGGAGATGGGCGCGGTCGGGTACGTCCTGAAGCCGGTGAAGCGCGAGGAGCTCCTCGGGGCGTTCGAGACCCTCGAGCAGCGTCTCCGCGCCGGGGTGCGGCGCATCCTCCTGGTGGAGGACGACCCCGTCCAGCAGGAGAGCCTGTCCCGGCTGCTCTCGGGGCGCGACGTCGAGACCGTCGGCGCCTCGACCGTGGTGGACGCGCTCTCGAAGCTCGGGAGCCAGACCTTCGACTGCGTGGTGATGGACCTCGCGCTCCCGGACGGCTCGGGCTTCGACCTCCTCGAGCGGATGGCCGCGAGCGAGCGGACGCCGTTCCCGCCCGTCATCGTCTACACCGGCCGCTCGCTCGAGCCGGACGAGGAGCAGCGGCTGCGGCGCTACTCGCGGTCCATCATCGTGAAGGGGGCGCGCTCACCCGAGCGGCTCCTCGACGAGGTCACGCTGTTCCTCCACCAGGTCGAGTCCGAGCTCCCGCCGGAGCGGCGCCGCATGCTCCAGGTGGCGCGCAGCCGCGAGGCCGCCTTCGAGGGCCGCCGGGTGCTGGTGGTGGAGGACGACGTCCGCAACGTGTTCGCGCTCGCGGCGCTCCTCGAGGCGCGCGGCGCGACGGTGGACATCGCGCGGAACGGGCGCGAGGCGCTGGAGGTGCTCGCGCGCACTCCCCGCACGGACCTCGTGCTGATGGACATCATGATGCCGGAGATGGACGGATACGAGGCGATGCGGCGCATCCGCGCCGATCCGCGGCTCGCGAAGCTGCCCATCATCGCGCTCACCGCCCGCGCGATGGCGGACGATCGCCAGCGCTGCCTCGACGCCGGGGCGAACGACTACGTCTCGAAGCCCATCGACCTCGAGAAGCTCCTCTCGCTCATGCGGGTCTGGATGCCGCGCTAGGAGACCTTTGGCCTCGCAAGACGTCGATCTGGAGATCCAGCTCCTCCTCGAGGCGATCTTCGAGAAGTACCAGTACGACTTCCGCCGCTACGGCCGGGCCTCGATGAAGCGCCGCCTCGTGCGCGCCGCCCACCGCCTCGGCTGCCGGACGCTGTCCGCCCTGCAGGAGCGCGTGCTCCACGAGCCCACCGTTTTCCCGCAGCTCCTCGAGGACCTCACGATCCAGGTGAGCGATCTCTTCCGCGACCCCTCGTACTTCCGGGCGGTGCGGGAGCGGGTGGTGCCGGTCCTCGCCACGTATCCGTCGGTGAAGCTCTGGATCGCGGGCTGCGCGACCGGGGAGGAGGTCTACTCGTACGCGATCCTGTTGCGGGAGGAGGGGCTCCTCGAGCGGACGATCATCTACGCCACGGACATCCACCCGCCGGCGCTCGCGCAGGCGGAGGCGGGCGTGTTCGCGCTCGAGCGCATGCCCGCGTTCAGCGAGAACTACCAGCGCGCGGGCGGGAAGGGCTCGCTGTCCGATCACTACGTGACCGGCTACGGCGGCGCCGCGTTCGACCGCTCGCTCCGCGCGCGCGTCGTGTTCGCCGACCACAGCCTCGCGACCGACGAGGTCTTCGCCGAGGTGCAGATGGTCTCGTGCCGGAACGTGCTCATCTACTTCGACCGCGGGCTGCAGGACCGGGCGCTGCGCCTCTTCGCCGACGCGCTCTGCCCCATGGGGTTCCTCGGCCTCGGCGCGCGCGAGACCGTCCGCTTCTCCGCCCAGGCCGGGCGCTTCACCGACTTCGATCGGGGAGAGCGGATCTACCGGAGGGCGTGAACGTGGCCGAGCCGCGCATCGTGGTCATCGGCGGATCCGCCGGGGCGATCGAGACGCTCCTCGAGATCCTCCCCGCGCTGCCGCCGGGTTACCCGCTGCCCGTGGTCGTCGTCGTCCACCTGCCCGCGGGGCAGCCGAGCCTCCTGGCGGAGGTCCTCGGCACCCGGAGCGCGCTCCCGGTCGTCGAGGCGGAGGACAAGGCGCGCGCGTGCCCGGGTACGGTGTACCTCGCGCCGCCCGACTATCATCTGCTCCTCGAGGGGGACGGTACGCTCGCGCTGTCCGTCGACGCTCCCGTGCATCACTCCCGGCCGGCCATCGATCCGCTCCTCGAGTCGGCGGCCGACGCCTTCGCGGACGGCGTCGTCGCGGTGGTGCTCTCCGGCGCGAGCAGCGACGGCGCCGCGGGCCTCGCCGCCGTGCGTCGCGCCGGCGGGCTGGCGATCGTCCAGGACCCGGCGACGGCGTCGTCGCCGCTCATGCCCGAGGCGGCCCTCCGCGCCGCGGACCCAGAGCTCGTGCTCTCGCCCGCGGAGCTCCGCGTCCACCTCGCCGCCCTGGGACGGACGGGGGTGAGGCGGTGAGCGGCCCGGAGAAGATCCTCCTCGTCGACGATCGAGAGGAGAACCTCGTCGCGCTCCAGGCGCTGCTCGCGAGGGACGGGCTCGAGATCCACTGCGCCCGCTCCGGCGAGGACGCGCTCGAGCTCGTCCTGCGCCACGAGTACGCGCTCGCGGTGCTCGACGTGCACATGCCCGAGATGGACGGCTTCGAGCTCGCCGAGCTGATGCGCGGCACGCGGCACGCGCGCGGGGTGCCGGTCATCTTCGTGACCGCGGCGGCCCGGGAGCCGGGGCGCGTGTTCCAGGGGTACGAGGCCGGGGCGGTGGACTTCCTGCACAAGCCGCTCGATCCGCACGTCGTCCGCTCCAAGGTGGACGTCTTCCTGCAGCTCGCGCGGCAGCGGCGCGAGCTCGCCGCCCGGCTCGAGGAGCGAGACGGGCTCGTGGCGCAGCTCCGCGAGCAGCTGCGCATGAACGAGACCTTCGCCGGGATCCTCGCGCACGACCTGCGGAACCCGCTCTCCTCCATCCTCACCTCGGCCGAGCTCATCCAGCGCCGCGCCGAGAGCGAGCCCACCGTGAGGACCGCCCAGCGGATCCTGTTCTCCGGGCGCCGGATGGCGCGGATGATCGAGGAGCTGCTCGACTTCACCCGCCTGCGCGTCAGCGGCGGGATCCGCCTGGAGCGGCGAGCCGCGCGGCTCGGGGAGATCGCCCGGCGCATCGTGGGCGAGCTCGAGGGCGAGCACCCGGAGCGGACGGTCGTCGAGGTGCGCGGCGACGACTCCGGCGAGTGGGACGTCGACCGGCTCGGGCGCGTGGTGTCGAACCTCGTCGCGAACGCGCTGCAGCACGGCGAGGATCGGCCGGTGCGGGTCGAGGTGGACGGCGGGGACCCGCGCACGGTGGAGCTGCGCGTCCGCAACGCCGGCGCGATCCCGCGCGAGCTGCTCCCGTCGATCTTCGACCCGTTCCGCTCCGGCGCGCGCCGCGGCAGGCGCGGCGGGCTCGGGCTGGGGCTCTTCATCGTGCGGAGCCTCGTGGAGGCGCACGGGGGCGACGTGGGTGTGGTCTCCTCTCCCGGCACCGGGACGACCTTCGCCGTCCGCCTGCCGCGCCTCGAGCCCGCGCAGTCGCGCGAGGCGCGCGTGGAGACGGGGCCGCGCAGGGAGCCGGACGAGGCCGACGGGCTGGCCGCGCCGGCCGCCCCGAAGGACGGGGCGGGCATCTAAACGGCCGATCATGATTCGAGGACCAGGCGAGCGACGCGAGCCCGCCGGGGCGACGCCGCGGAAGCGGCGAAGCCGCTCGCGGCGGCGCACGGGACCCGGCGGGCAGGGGTGGGGCCCCGACGAGCTTCGCTCGGCGGGGCGGGGGCGCAGCCCCCGTTCGAACATGGCTGAACGACAGCGTGATTCGCGTCACCAAAGGTGATCGCGAATCACGAACTGTCGTTTAGCGCCGCGAGGATGGCGGAGCTCCGGGGCCGTGTCCGCGTAGAGCCGGCTCCGTCCCGGCCCCGGCGGGTCGGCGCGCGCCCGCGCGGGTATCCAGCTGCGCCACGTCACGTGCCCTGCCGAAAGTCGTGGGGAACGCGGCCGTCATCGGTTACGCCTTGCGCGTGCGCCGCGCGCGCGCTCGAGGACCGACCGATGCCACACCCCACCGACGACCGCACCTTCCGGCTCCCGCCCCATCTCCGTCCGCTCCGCTACGAGGCCACTTTGTCCGTCGATCTCGACGGAAAGCGCTTCTCGGGCAGCGAGCGGATCGAGCTCTCGTCCTCGAGGGGGGTGGACGAGATCGTCCTGCACGCCGCCGAGCTCGACGTGACACGCGCCGCGCTCCACGCCGGCGGCCGCGTCCTCGTCGCGTCGGTCACGCCGGCGCCCGCGAGCGAGACCGTCGTCCTGCGCTTCGCGGAGCCGGTGCAGGGCGGGCCGGGCACGCTCGAGCTCGCCTGGACCGGGCGCATGAGCCCGGGGCTCCGCGGGCTCTACCTCGCGGCCCCCGCCCTCTGCGCGACGCAGTTCGAGGCGGCGGACGCCCGGCGCGTGTTCCCCTCGTTCGACGAGCCGGGCTTCAAGGCGACGTGGCGGCTCACGATCGAGGCGCCCGCGGGCGCGGTCGTGCTCTCGAACGGCGCACCCGAGGGCGAGGAGGTGCTCCCCGGGGGCCGCCGGCGGGTGGTCTTCGCCGAGACCCCGCCCTTGCCGACCTACCTCGTCGCGCTCGTCGTCGGCGGGGTGCAGTCCTTCCCATCCGTGAACGTCCGCGGCGTGCCGGTCCGCACCTGGGCCTCGCCCGAGAAGCTCCCGCTCACCGGCTTCGGCCAGGCCGTCGCCGTCGAGGTGCTGCCTCGCCTCGAGGACTACTTCGGCGTGCCGTACGCGTTCGGCAAGGTCGATCAGGTCGGGCTCCCCGAGTTCGAGGCCGGGGCGATGGAGAACGCGGGGCTCATCACCTTCCGCGAGGTCGCCCTCCTCCTCGATCCGGGGACCGCGTCGCTCGCCCAGAAGAAGCGGGTGGCCGAGGTGGTCACCCACGAGCTCGCGCACCAGTGGTTCGGCAACTATGTCACCATGACGTGGTGGGACGACCTCTGGCTCAACGAGGCGTTCGCCACCTGGATGGCGTTCAAGGTCGTGGATCAGTGGAACCCCGCCTGGCGCGTCTGGCTCGAGTTCGACCAGGGCAAGGCGGCGGCGATGCACCTCGACGCCCTGCGCTCCACGCACCCCATCCACGCCGAGATCCGCGACGTGAACGCGGCAGGCGAGGCGTTCGACCTCATCACCTACGAGAAGGGCGGGGCGGTGCTCCGCATGATCGAGGGCTACCTCGGCGCGGAGCGGTTCCGGGACGGGATCCGGCTCTACATGCGCCGCCACGCGAAGGGGAACGCCGTCGCCGACGACCTGTGGGGCGCGCTCGCCGAGGCCTCGCGCGAGCCGGTGGTCGAGCTCGCGAACGCCTGGATCGGCCAGCCCGGGTTCCCGCTCGTGCACGTCCGCCGCGAGGGGCGCGTGCTCACGCTCGAGCAGCGGCGGTTCTTCTCGGAGGGGAGCGCCGCGGGTGGGGAAGACACGGTCTGGCCGGTGCCGCTCGTCCTCCGCCACGGCGACGGCGATCGGGTGACGGAGCAGCGCGTCCTCCTGCGCGAGCGGCGCGCGGAGGTGGAGCTCGCGGGGGCCGACGCGCCCGCCTTCGTCTGCGCCAACGCCGGCGCGACGGGGTTCTACCGGGTCGCCTACGACGCCGCGGGGCTCGAGGCCCTGGGGCAGAACCTCGCCGGGCTCGCGCCCGCGGAGCGCATCCAGCTC
Source organism: Anaeromyxobacter sp. SG17 (assembly GCF_022690695.1). Classification (NCBI taxonomy): domain Bacteria; kingdom Pseudomonadati; phylum Myxococcota; class Myxococcia; order Myxococcales; family Anaeromyxobacteraceae; genus Anaeromyxobacter; species Anaeromyxobacter sp. SG17. The sequence continues at coordinate 120,230 of NZ_JALCYX010000007.1, read as the reverse complement.
GTCTCCGACGAGTGGGCGCTCGTGCGGAGCGGCGAGCGGGAGATCGGGGCGTTCCTCGATCTCGTGACGCGCTTCGGCGGCGAGGAGGATCACGCGGTCCTCGACGAGCTCGTCGCGCGCCTGTCCGCCATCGAGTACCGCCTCCTCGGCGACGGCGACCGGCTCCGCTTCGCGGCGCTCGTCGTGACGCTGTTCGGGCCGCGCCTCGCCGCGTGCGGCTGGGGCGCGGCGCCGAGCGAGGGTGACGAGGTGCGCCTCCGGCGCGCCGCCGCGGTGCGCGCCCTCGGGCTCGTGGCCCGGAGCGCGGGCGTGACCCACGAGGCGGCGGCGCGGCTCGACCGCTGGATCGGCGGCGACCGCGGGGCGCTCGAGCCGAACCTGCACGACGCCGCCGTGGCGATGGCGGCGCGCGGCGGCGACCTCGCGCGCTTCGAGGCGTTCCGCGGGCTCTTCGCCAAGGAGACCGACCCCGCCTTCCGGCGCCGCTGGCTCCTCGCGCTCGCGTCCTTCGAGGAGCCTGCGCTCGCGGCGCGGGGAGTGGACCTCGTCTTCACGGACGAGGTCCCGCTGCAGGACGTCGCCTCGTTCGTCGCGGCGCTCCTCGCGAACCGCACCGCGCGGCGCCCGTTCTGGGACAGGCTGCGGGCGGACTGGGAGGAGCTGCACGGACGGGTGAAGGGAGCGCCGATGCTGCTCCGGCGCGTCGTCGAGGCCATGGGCGCGCTCGTCGAGCGCGGCGAGCTCGAGGAGGCGGAGGCGTTCCTCGCGGCCCATCCGCTCGGCGAGGCGCGCCAGGCCATCGCCCAGACGCTCGAGCGGCTCCGCCAGGACGTGGCGCTGCGCGAGCGGACCCAGGCCGCGGTCGGCGCCTGGCTCGAGGCGCGATAAACGTTCGAACGGGGGACTGCGTCCCCCGCCCCGCTCGCCGGGGCCCGTGCGCTGCCGCGAGCGGCTTCGCCGCCTCCGCGGCGTCGCCCCGGCGGGTTCGCTTCGCTCGCCTGTTCGCGAATCAGGGTCGGCCGTTTAGACTCCCCCGCGTGACCTCGACGCCCGCGGCTCCGCCCGCCCGCCCGACGCCCCCCTGGCTGTTCCTGTTCCTGGACCTCCCGTTCGGCGCGGCGGTCGGCTACGCGATGATCGCGATGCCGTTCTGGCTGCGGCAGGGCGGGGTGCCGCTCGACCGGGTCGGCGCGATCAGCGCGGCGGTGTTCGCCCCGCACGCGTTCAAGATCCTCTGGATCCCGGTGCTCGACATCGGGTCGCTGAAGCGCGCCTGGTACCTCGCCATGACGACGGCGACCGCGGCGCTGCTCGTGGCCGCCTCGCTCGTCCCCGATCCGCTCCGGAACCTCGGCCTCTACACGACGCTCATCATGCTCGCGCAGGCGACGGCGACGACCGGCCACGCGGCCAACAACGCGCTCATGGCCATCACCACCCGCTTCGAGGACAAGGGCAAGGCGGGCGGGTTCTCGATGGCCTCGAACGTGGGCGGTACGGGCCTCCTCGGCGCCCTGGCGCTGTGGGTGTCCGAGCACGTCTCGCCGCGGGCGGGGGGGATCGTGCTCGCGCTCGTCGTCGTCGCGAGCGCCTCGCTCGCGCTCCGGATCGTCGAGCCCCGCCGGGTGGACGCGGCGGTGGCGCGGGCGGGGAGCGTGGCGCGCGCGCTCGGGCTGCACCTGTGGGAGATGACGAAGGACCTCGGCCGGACGGTGCGCAGCCGCGCGGGGTTCACCGGGCTCGTCATCTGCCTCGTCCCCGTCGGCTGCGGCGCCCTCACGAACCTCTTCGCCGGCATGGCGCCCGACTTCGGCGCGTCGGCCCGCGTGGTGGAGCTCGTCAACGGGCTCGGCGGCGGCATCACCAGCGCGGCGGGCTCGCTCGTGGGCGGCTACCTCGCGGATCGGATGAGCCGCCGGCTCGCCTATGCCGTGGCCGGCGGGATCACCGCGCTCTCCGCGCTCGCCATGCTGCTCGCGCCGCTCACGCCGGCGACGTACGCGTGGGGCACGCTCGCGTACTCGTTCGCGAACGGGATCGCCTTCGCGACCTGGGCGGGCATGGTGCTCGAGCTCATCGGCCACACGGCCGCGACGACCACGAAGTACGCGCTCTTCAACTCGGCCTCGAACCTCGCCATCAGCTACGTCACCTGGCTCGACGGCTGGGCGGCGAGCGCGCCGCTCTTCCCGGCGAGCCTGCGCGGCTCGCACGGCTCGCTCGCCATGGACGTGGTGCTCACGTTCACGGGCATCGCGGTGCTGCTCGTCATGGTGGCGGTGGTCCGGCGGCGGGGCGCCCCTGCGACGGTGCCCGAGCCGGGCACGCCGACGTAGCGGCCCCCGTCGCGTCACTGCGGCGGGTACTCCGACTCCGCCTCGACCGACCAGTCGCCGGGCGGCGCGGGCACGGCGGCGCGCACCTCGACCTCCTCGCCGCGGCGCACCTGCGCCGTGCCCTCGGCGGGGATCGTCCGTCCGGTCACCCGATCGCGGAGCCGGAACGTGACCTGGATCTCGCCGTCGCCGCCGGCGTTCCGGATCCGCGCGGCGGCGATCCACCCGTCCGACCGCTGCTCCAGCCAGGTCGCGGCGACCGACGGCCGCGGGCCGGCGCACGCCCGGACCGCGAGGGCTCCGGCGACCGCGGCGACGACGAGGGCGAGCGCGCGCTTCACGTCACTTCCCCGGGACCCAGGGCGGATAGAGGATGAGGGCGGCGAGGATCGACGTCGCCGTCGCGACGACCAGGGCGAGCGCGGTGAGGGACGGGAGCGGATCCGCACGCCGCTCGCTCCGCCCGAGGCTCGCGAGCCCGAGCGGCTCGGGCACGATGGGGAGCTTGTGCTCCGCTTCGTACTCCCAGTGCGGAAGGAACCCCTCGTCGCGAAGGGCAGGGCAGATCGCGGCGAGACGGCGCTCGAGCTCGGCGCAGTCCTCCGCGGTGAGGGTGACGCGAGGCCACAGCCCCTCCTTGCCGAGCGCGACGCCGAGGTTCCGCCCGAACTCGGCGAGCGCGAGGAACTGGTGCGTGGACTCGTCGTCGAGCGTGCCCCACTCCACCACGTCGACCACGCGCCCCTGGCGCCTGCCCGCCACGTCCTGCACCTGGTGCGCGAGGTAGGCGATGAGGTTGTTCGAGCCGTCGCGGCGGTGCGGCGCGTGCTGCACCCGCGCGCCGTCCACGTGGAGCCGCCCCATGGAGCCGGCCGCGTCCTCCACCGCCAGCTCGAACGGGCGCCCGGGAGCGTCCTCCCGCTCGACGAGGACGCTCAGCGCCGCGAGGGGGCTCTCGCCCCGGGGCGGGCCGAGCGCCTCGTGCTTCGCGCGCTCTGCGTGGTCGCGGCCCCGCGTCCTGGCGAGCAGGGCGTAGCGCAGGACGCGGAGCGCGCCCGGGACGCCGCGCGCCCCGAGGAAGCCGACGTAGGCGAAGAAGACGGCGAAGAACGCGAGGGTGAGGGTCTCGACGTTCGACCGCTGCGCGAGCGTGACGAGCACCCTGCCGCGCACCAGGAGGAGCACCTCGCCGGCGAGGGCGCCCACGGCGAGGACGGCGTGCAGCTTCGCGAGCGCGTGGGCACGGCGGGTGAACTCCCGCGCGGTGCGTGCGCCGGGCTCCGAGACGACCTCCTTCGCCGGATCCACTCCCGGAAGCTTGCGCCCCATCCCGGCGGGCGGTAGAGCCCTCGCGGCGAGCGGCGTGGCGGTCCGGCGGGGGCGTGTGCGACGCCGGTGCGCCACCGCAGCCGTTGCCGACGTGCCTGGATCGTGCGGAGCTTGGGACACGGACGGCGCGCGCACGCTTGGCTGGGACGGGAACAGTTCGCGGGACGGGCGCCGCGCAGGGCGGAACGCCCCTCGGCGCGCGAGTGCCGGCGGGGGGCGCACCGCCGCTGTTCTTCCGGTCGCTGCGCGACTTCCTCCGCGTCCTGCCCGGAGCCGCGCAGCGCTTCTGGGTGCTCGTCATCGCGACGGGGTTGCTCTCCGGGCTGGGCGCGGGCGCGCTGCTCTACGTCCTGCGACTCGTCCAGGGGCTCGCCTGGCCGGACGCGGATCGGTTCATCGCCGCGGTCGAGGCGGCGCCGCCGCTCCAGCGCGTCCTCGTGCCCACCCTCGCCGGCGCGCTCGTCACGGTCGTCTATCTGTTCTGGCGGCGGCCGATGGGCGGCCACGGCACCGCGCGCATCATCGAGGCGATCTGGCACCGCGATCGCCAGCTCGCGCTCGGGCCGACCATGGCGCGGGGGCTGCTCTCGATCATCGCCGTCGGCATGGGCGCGTCCCTCGGCCGGGAGGGCGCGCTCGTGCAGGCCGGGGCGTCGTCGGGATCCTGGCTCGCGTCGCGGCTCAGGCTCGACGAGCGGCAGACGCGGGTCCTCGTCGCGTGCGGCGCCGCGTCGGGCATCGCGGCCGCCTACGACACGCCGATCGGGGGCGCGCTCTTCGGGCTCGAGGTGCTCCTCGGCTCGTTCGCGCTCGAGCTGCTCGGGCCCATCGTCGTGTCGTGCGTGGTCGCGACCGCGGTCTCGCGCATCCTGCCCGGCGCGCACATGACTTACATCATCCCGGAGTACGAGCTGCTCCACCCGCGCGAGCTCGTCCCCGGCCTCGTCCTCGCGCCCTTCCTCGGCCTCGCCTCGGTGATCTTCGTCCGGGTGATGGGGTGGGTGGAGGTCACGTTCGAGCGGTTCCCGCGCTGGATGAAGCCGCTCCTCCCGGTGTTCGGGCTCTTCGTCGTCGGGCTCATGTCCGTGCGCTGGGCGCCCGTGCTCGGCAACGGGTTCGACAGCGTGCACGCGATGCTGCTCGGCACCGTGCAGCTCAAGGCGCTGCTGATCTTCCCCTTGCTGAAGCTCGCGGCGAGCGCGCTGTGCACCGGCTCCGGCGTCCCCGGTGGACTCTTCACGCCGTCGCTCTTCTACGGGGCCGCCATCGGCGGCGCGGCGGGCGAGCTCCTCGCGCTCGTCTTCCCGGGGCTCGCGCCTCCCGGCGCGCTCGCCCTCGTCGGGATGGCGGGCGTGCTCGCCGGCACGACGCACGCGGCGGTGTCGTCGGTGCTCATCATCTTCGAGATGACGGGCGACTACGGCGTCATCCTCCCGCTCATGCTCTCGGCCGCGATCGCCGCCGCGACGAGCCGGGCCATCGAGCCCGACTCGCTCTACACCGCGCCGCTTCGCCGGCGCGGCGTGCGGCTCCCCGAGCTGCCCCGCCCGGACTGGCTCCGCCGCACCCCCGTGGCCGCGCTGGTCGTGCCCGACGCCGTGCGCGTCGAGCCGACGCTGCCGTTCGACCAGATGCTGAAGAAGCTCCTCTCCCTGCCTCCGGGGCACGATCTCTACGTGACCACCGTCGACAACGAGCTCCTCGGCGTCATCCAGCTCGACGCCCTGAAGGGCACCATCTCCGATCACGCCCACCTGGGGATGATCGTGGCGGCCGACGTGGTGAACCGGGACGTGGTCCCGATCACGACCACGATGAGCCTGGCGGAGGTGGCGGAGCGCTTCGGGGAGACCGACCTCGACCGGCTGCCGGTGGTCGACGATCGGCGGAGGCTCGTCGGCACCGTCGCGATGCGAGACCTGCTCGCGCAGGGGACGTTCTAGCCGGGGACCTCCCGACGCATGGGCTCACGTTCATCCCGCCCGGGTATGCCGTGGGTGTGTGTAGGCGCAAGCACCGAGAGTGGAGGAGATTGACACCGGCGCGCGGGGAAGGCGAAGTGGCGCGTGCGGTCGATCGCCGCGGAGGCCGACATCCATGCCCGACAGCCCCAGCGCTTCTGCCGTATCGCCCCAGACTGGCGCGCGAGCGACGGGGAAGGTGAAGGGGACCCTTCTCCTCGCGCGCCTGAAGTACCTGGAGGCCCAGGGAGAGGAGAAGTCGGGGCGCGTGGTGCGGCACCTCTCGAAGGCGGATCAGGAGGCGCTCCGCGGGATCGTCCTCCAGAGCGGCTGGTATCCGGCGGACCTCCTGCTCCGCCTGGAGATGACCGCCGCGGCGATCCTCGCGAACGGAGACCGGACGCGGCTGTTCCTGGACATGGGCCGGTTCAGCGCCTCGACGAACCTGGGAGCGGCGGGGGTCCAGCGAGCGTTCGTGCGCGACGGTGATCCCCAGCGGTTCCTCGCGGACGTGCCTCGCATGTACGCGGCGCAGCACTCCTCCGGACACCGCGTCCACGAGGCGACCGGAGAGCGCGCGGCGCTGATCCGCACCTGCGGCGAGGAAGAGGTGGTCGCCGAGGACTGCCTGACGACCGTCGGGTGGCTCCAGCGCGCGATCGAGATCTGCGGTGGTCTCGGCGTCAGCGTGGTGGAGACGCGCTGCCGCGCGCGGAAGGCGGACTGCTGCGAGTTCCGCTGCGAGTGGCGGTAGGCCGATCGAGACGCGCAGCGATCGCGGCGACGACCTGGTCGCCACCGTGCCTCGATCGTCCTAGTCCCAGCAGTCCTTCCGGATGGGGATGTTGTGGCCGCTGGGCTCGCCGCCCGCGCCCCCGGTCTCCGGGCGGCAGGGGCCCTGGCTCGGAGCCCACAGCGCGCCGGAGCCGCGCGCGGTGCTCCCATCGGCCCGGACGATCGACGGGCGGGGAAGCCGCTGCTGGGGGGCCGCCGCCGGGCCCTCCGCGGGACTCCACGCCGGTGGCCGGCGCGGTCGCAGCACGTCGATGGAGCGGGTCGGCATGGGAGCGTTCCGTAACCGCCGCCGAACCTCGGCGCTCGCGATCGTCGGCGAGGTGGGTCGTTCACGATGCGTGTCGTCGCGGTGCAGCGGAAGCGAGCCGCGCGAACGGGCCGCGAGCGCGACCCGACCTCGGCCTCGACCCCGACCCGACCCTGACCAAGACCGACTCCGTCCACCAAGCCCGTCCGGCCGCCCCTTGCCCACCACCGCGACCCGGAGCACGCTCGCTGGGCGGTGACCACTCTCGTCCTCCACTACCGCAGGACCGCCCGCCACGCGCTCAACGTGCTCCTCGGCGCGGTCGAGACGAATCCCGCCACCACGGACGTCCCCGCCGTCGTCGCGACCTCGCCCGAGGCCGTGATCGAAGCCGCGCGGACGGCGTCGAACGAAGGGCGCAGGCCGGTGGTCGCCTGGTCCTTCTACACGGCGAGCTTCGACGAGGTGACCGCGGAGCTCGCCCGCGTGCGAGCCGCGGTTCCCGACCCACGCGTGCTGCACGTCGCGGGCGGGCCGCACGCGAGCGCGGATCCTGCGGGCACGCTCGCGGCGGGGTTCGACCTCGTGGCCATCGGGGAAGGGGAGGAGACCCTGCCCGCGCTGCTCGCGCGCGTCGCGGTGGGGGAGGATCCGCGCGGAGGGCCCGGGCTCGCCTGGCTCGACGGCGGCGGCGTGCGCAGGAGCGGCCGCGCACCGCCCGTGGATCTGGACGAGGTGCCGCCCTTCGCGCCGCGCGCCGGCCGGATCGGGCCGCTCGAGATCACCCGCGGCTGCATCTGGGCGTGCCGGTTCTGTCACACGCCGTTCCTCTTCCGCGCCCGCTTCCGCCACCGCTCGCTCGACTCCATCCGCCGCTGGGCTCGCGCCCTCGCGCGCGTCGACGCTCGGGACCTGCGCGTGCTCACGCCGTCGGCGCTCTCGTGGGGCTCGGACGACGGCGGCTGCGATCTCGCCGCGCTGGAGGCGTTGCTCGCCACCGCGCGCGAGGCGATCGGACCAGCGCGGCGGCTCTTCGTCGGCTCGTTTCCGTCGGAGCTCCGCCCCGAGCACGTCTCCGCCGAGGCGCTCGCGCTGCTGCGCCGCTACTGCGACAACCGGACGGTCGTCATCGGCGGCCAGTCGGGCTCGGATCGGCTGCTCTCGGCGATGCAGCGCGGGCACGACGCGGGCAGCGTGGCGCGCGCGGCCCGGCTCGCCCTGGAGGCCGGGTTCCTGCCGTCGGTGGACTTCATCTTCGGCCTGCCGGGCGAGACCGAGGAGGACCGCGTCGCGACGCGTCAGGCCATGTTCCGGCTCGCAGCCGAGGGAGCGCGCGTGCACGCGCACGCGTTCATGCCCTTGCCCGGCACCCCCTGGGCGCGCGAGCCGCCAGGACGCATCGACGCCGCGAGCGGGGCCATCCTCGAGCGGCTCGCGGCCTCCGGGGCGGCGCACGGTCAATGGCGGCGGCAGGAGGAGCGGGCGCTCCGGTTGCCGCGCAAGGGTGCGTAGACGCGGCGTCAGTGGGCGCTCACGCCCCAAGCGAGCGAGCATCGAATTGACCTAGATCAAACGACAGATCAAGTCGCGGAGTACGTTCCCCCGAGAGCGGGAGACTCCATGCGCCTCGACACCCATGCCCTGACGATCCTGGCGATCGTCGCCGCCGCGCTCGCGTCACCGCCGCCCGCGCACGCCGCGGGCGGTAACCCTGCCGCGAGCCCGGCGGGACCGACGAAGAGTACGAAGAGCGAGCCCAGCCCCGAGCCGGCGAACGGCGCGAAGGCGCGGGAGACGGCGGAGGGGCCGAGGACGCCTCCGCTGATCCAGGCGGAGCCGCCTCCGTTCTCCGAGGGGATCTTCCCGTGCAGCGGGTGCCACGTCGATCCGGGCGATCGCACCCGCCGCGAGCTCACGTTCCACGAGGACATCCAGAAGGTGTTCGACCACGATTCCAACGCGCGCTGGTGCCTCGACTGCCACGACGCGCAGAACCGGGACGTGCTGAAGCTCGCGAGCGGCGAGACGGTGCCGTTCACGGAGTCGTACCGGCTCTGCGGCCAGTGCCACGGCGACAAGTACCGCGACTGGCGCGCGGGCGTGCACGGCAAGCGCGTCGGCCAGTGGGACGGCCAGAAGACCTATTTCCTCTGCGTGAATTGCCACAACCCGCACACGCCGGGCTTCAAGGGCGTGAAGGAGATCGAGGTGGACGGGAAGAAGACCACCGCGCCCACGCTGGAGATGCTGCGCCCCGAGCCGCGGCCGCTCCGTCCCGAGGAGATGCGCCGCCCCGTGGCGCCGAAGGCCTCCACCACCGCCGCGGGCGGGAGGTAGCCATGTCCGAGCGGAAGAGCCTGCCCGTCGTGGCGGACGCGCCCGCCGACCCGTCGCGCCGCGCCTTCATGCGCACCGCCGCCGCCGGCGCCGCCGTCGCGGCGCTCTCCTCCTGCGGCGTGGAGATGGAGGACTTCCTGCGCGGCCACTTCAAGGAGCTCTCGCCGGACGAGCTCCGCCACGTGCTCGCGAAGGTGGAGCGGAAGAACCTCGAGCGTTTCGGGAAGAAGACCACGGTGTCCGCCACCGGCCCGCGGCCCGGCGTCGAGTTCGGCTACGGCCTCGACCTCTCGCGCTGCGTCGGCTGCCGCCGCTGCGTCTACGCGTGCGTGGCGGAGAACAACCCGTCGCGGCAGAGCCCGCAGATCCAGTGGATCCGGGTGATGGAGATGGACAAGGAGCACGGCGTCGATCTCGCCCACGCGAACCACTACTACGAGGCGGACGCGGTGCCGCGGCCGGGCAAGTTCTACATGCCCGTCCAGTGCCAGCAGTGCCGGAACCCGCCCTGCGTGAAGGCGTGCCCGACGCAGGCGACGTGGAAGGAGAAGGACGGCATCGTCGTCATCGACTACGACTGGTGCATCGGGTGCCGCTGCTGCATGTCCGCCTGCCCGTACGGCGCGCGCCACTTCAACTGGGCGACGCCGACCCTGCCCGCGGACGAGCTGAACCCGCACCAGCACTACCTCGGCAACCGCCCGCGTCCGAAGGGCGTGGTCGAGAAGTGCACCTTCTGCATCCAGCGCACGCGCGAGGGGCGCTACCCGGCCTGCGTCGAGGTCTGCCCCGTGGGCGCGCGCAAGTTCGGCAACCTCCTCGATCCGGAGAGCGAGATCCGCCGGGTCATGGAGACGAAGCGGGTGTTCGTCTTCAAGGAGGAGCTCGCGACGCACCCGCAGTTCTACTACTTCTACGCGACCTAGCGAGGCGGGCGATGAGCGGAGCGGCGGAGTTCGTGAAGGGGAGCGCGCGCCTCCTGGTCACCGGCGGGCGCGCGTACAAGGCCTGGGTGGCGGCGCTCCTCGCGCTCGTGGCGGTCGGCGCGATCGCCTACGTCCACCAGGTGCGCACGGGGCTCATCGCGACGAACATGCGCGATCAGGTCTCGTGGGCGTTCTACATCGGCAACTTCACCTTCCTCGTGGGCGTCGCGGCCGCGGCGGTGCTGCTCGTCGTCCCGGCCTACGTCTACCAGTGGAAGCCGATCAAGGAGGTGGTGGTGCTCGGCGAGCTGCTCGCCATCAGCGCGCTCACCATGTGCCTCCTGTTCATCCTCGTGGACATGGGCCGGCCGGACCGGTTCCTCCACGTCATGCCGCTCCTCGGCACGCCGAACTGGCCGCGCTCGCTCCTCGCCTGGGACGCGCTCGTCCTCAACACGTACCTGCTCCTGAACGTCGCGCTCGTCCTCTACCTGCTCTTCAAGACGTACCGCGGCGAGCACTACGACAGGCGGATCTTCCTGCCGCTCGTCTTGCTCTCGATCCCGGTGTCCATCTCGACGCACACCGTGACCGCGTTCCTCTACAACGGCATGGCCGCGCGCCCGTACTGGAACGCCTCCATCCTCGCGCCGCGCTTCATCGCGTCCGCCTTCTGCTCCGGCCCCGCGGTCATGATCATCCTGTTCCAGATCCTGCGCCGCACGAACCGGTTCCCGATCAAGGACGAGGCGATCTGGAAGATCGCGGAGCTCATGAGCTACGCGATGTTCCTGAACCTGTTCCTGCTCGGCGCCGAGCTGTTCAAGGAGTACTACTCGGCGACCGAGCACCTCCGGTACACGCAGTACTTCTGGGGCGGCCTCGACGGTCACCGGGCCCTGGTGCCGTACGCGTGGCTGTCGCTCACCTGCAGCGTCGCCGCGTTCGTGCTGTTCCTCATCCCGCGCACCCGGAGGAACTACGTCACGCTGAACCTCGGCTGCCTGCTCATCTGGGCGGGCGTCTACATCGAGAAGGGGATGGGCCTCATCATCCCGGGGTTCACGCCCGACACGCTGGGCGAAATTTACGAGTACACCCCGACCGCGACGGAATGGGCCATCGCGGCGGGCGTGTTCGGGGTCGGGTTCCTCGTCTTCACGGCGCTCGTGAAGATCGCGGCGCCCATCCTCGTCGGAACCTTCCGGGCGCCGGAGCGGGTGGCCGCGCCGGGTCCGAGCGGCGCCGGGTTCCCGGCGCACTGAACCACGCACAAGGGAGGAAGCACATGAAGCGCATCGCCGTCGCCCTCGTCGTCCTCGCCGCCGCCGCCGTCGCTCGCGCCGAGGGCGTCGCCCCCGCCGAGATCTTCGCCAAGCGCTGCGCCGCCTGTCACGGCAAGGACGGCAAGGGCAACACCCCGATGGCCCAGAAGCTCGGCGCGAAGGACCTCACCACGCTGACGGCCAGCGAGGCCGACATCGCGAAGACGATCGAGAACGGCAAGGGCAAGATGACGGCGTTCAAGGGCAAGATGACGGAGGCCGAGATCCAGGCCGTCGCGAAGTACGTGAAGGGCGGGCTGAAGTAGGGAAGGAACCGACCGTCCGGGCCGTCCTGCGGGCGGCCCGGACGGGGAGCGCGGCGGACGGGTCCGTGTTATAGGTTTCGCGCGCGAGGCGCCGGAGCCGAGTGGCCCGGCGCCCGCCCGTTTCCGCGAGCCGCTCCGTTGCAGGCGACCCATCAGCCGACAGAGTCGCGCCGTCCCTCCGCCGTCGCGCCACCGCTGCGTGCCGTACCCGCGGCGAGCGCGCCGCAACCGCCCCGGGGCCGGATCGCCGCGCTGGACGCCGCCCGTGCCCTCGGGGTGCTGGCGATGGTGTTCGGCCACACCCTCGACGCGCTGCTCGCGCCCGCCGTGCGGGCCACCGCGGGCGTGGAGCTGTACTGGAAGGCGCGCGGGTTCACGGCGCCCCTGTTCCTCATGGTCTCGGGCTGGGCCGTCACCGTCGCGATCTCGCGCGGGCGCGCGCGTGGCCTCGACATCCCGCGCGGCCGGATCGGCCGCGTCCTCCTCCTGCTCGGCATCGGCTACGCGCTCCGGTGGCCGGGCTGGGGCGTCGAGCGGCTCGCGGCGGGCGAGCTCGACGTGTGGGCGCACTTCCTGTCGTTCGACGCGCTCCACACGATCGCCCTCGCGCTCCTCGCCGCCTCGCTCGTCCTCGCGCTGCCGTGGTCGCGTCGCGAGCACGCGTGGGCGATCGGCGCGCTCGGCCTCCTCTGCATCGCGCTCGGCATGCTCGCGCCGGCGCCGGTCGTGCCGGGCGTCGCCGAGCTGCCGCGGTCGCTGCCGGCGCTCGCGCTCCGGCAGGCGGCGGGAGGGACCTCGCCCTTCCCGCTGTTCCCCTGGGCGGCCTACTTCTTCGTGGGCGCGCTCGTCGGGCTCCTCGCCGGCACCGGCGGTGGTCGCAGCGCCGCCGGGATGGCGCTCGTGGGGGCGGTGCTCGTCGCGGGCACCATCGGGACCGGGGTGGGCGAGATGCCGATGGGGCACCCGCTCCTGTTCACGTTCCGGAGCGGCGCCGTGTTGCTCGTGCTCGCGGCCCTCTCCACGGTGCCGGCGGCGTGGGCGGCGCGGCTCGCGCCGGTCGGCCGCGCGTCGCTCGGGGTCTACGCGATCCACGTCCCGGTGGTCTACGGCTGGTCGACCTTCACGGGCCTCACGAACCGGATCGGGCCCCAGCTCGGGCTCGGGAGCGCGCTCCTCGTCGCCACGGCGGTGCTCCTCGGGAGCTTCGCGGTGAACGTCGCCTTCCAGCGCGTCCGGAGCGGCCTCGTCGCGGCGGCCGCGACCGGCTGGGAGCGCGTCCGCCTCCGCCTCGAGAGCGGCGGCCGGACCGAGGCCGAGGGCGGCGAGTAGCCGCGCCTCACGCGCCGAGCGCGGCCGCCGCGAGGAACTCGATCGCGCGCCGCTCCGCCCAGAAGTCCGGCCAGAACGGCGAGCCCGACACGAACGCGACGTGTCCGCCGGCCGGCGTGGCCTCGAGCGTGACGAGCGGGTTCGCGCGGGCCTCCGCGAGGGGGAGCGCGTCGCCCGGGACGATGGGGTCGTCCATCGCCGCGATGGCGAGCAGCGGCCGGCGGACCCCGGCGAGGAAGCGCGCGGACGAGCAGCGCGTCCAGTAGTCCTCCGCGGACGCGAACCCGTGCAGCGGAGCGGTGAGGGCCGCGTCGTACTCGGCGAACGTGGCCGCCGCCCGCACGCGCGCCGCGTCGATCGCCTCCGGGAACCGCCGCGCCTTCGCGAGCGCCTTCTCGCGCAGGCGGCGCAGGAACCGCTCGCGGTAGACGCGGTTCCAGAACCCCGCGGCGTCGAGCGCCCGCGCCGAGCGGAGGAGGTCGAAGGGGACCGAGATGCCGGCGGCGGCGCGGACCTCCGGGAAGAGACCGTCGCCGCGCTCGCCGACGTACTTCACGACGACGTTGCCGCCGAGCGAGAACCCGGCGAGCACGATGGGCCGCCCGGGCCGCTCCGCGGCGAGCCGGGCCACGACCTCGTGCAGATCTCCCGTGTCGCCCGAGTGGTAGAAGCGCGGAAGTCGGTTCTGCTCCCCGGAGCAGCCGCGGAAGTTCAAGGCCAGCGCGTCGAGCCCGCGCGCGAGCGCGACGGCGACGAGGCCGCGGACGTACGGCGCGCGGGACGAGCCCTCGAGGCCGTGGCACACGACGAGCACCGGCCGGGCCGCGTCGCCGCTCGCGGCGTAGCGATCGACGTCCACGAAGTCGCCGTCCGGCAGCTCCCACCGCTCGCGGCGGGCCCGCGGGCGCGGGTACACGCGGGCGAGGCTCGCGAAGATCGTCATCGCGTGGCCGCCGCGCAGCCAGCGGGCCGGGGCGTAGGGCGAGGGGGGCGGGGACATGGGTGATCGCGCCTGCCCTCACCTGAACTGCGGATGCGCGCGGATCCGCTCGAGGGCGTCCGGCGGGGCGTCGTCGGGGAACGGCGCGCTGGAGCGCTCGAGCCGCGCGAGCCAGCGCGCGTCGAGCGGACGCGCGAGGAGCGCCGGATCCGTGGCGGCGGCGGTGGTCTGCTCCTTCGGGCCGCTGGGATCGCCCTGGCCCACGTGGAAGCCTGCGAGCAGGAGCGCGGCGCGGGTCGCGGTGGCGGTGCTGTACGTGTAGAGCGTGGCCGCGTCGCCGCAGCGGGCGCGCGCGGCCGTGAAGGCCGCCCAGGTCCAGAGCGACGGGTTCGCCTTCGGCGAGAAGGGATCCCAGAAGACGACGTCGGCGCGCACCTCCTCGCGCGGGAGCGTCGCGAGCAGGTCGCCCTGGACGAGTCGCCAGACGACGCGCGGCGACTCGTGGCGGCCGCTCGAGAGGAGCGCGCGGGCGGCGGAGAGCGAGTCCGGGTCGAGCCCGAGCCGCGCGGCGCCGTCCTCGGAGGTCGCGAGCGCGAGCGCGCCGAGGTCCTGCTCGAAGCTCACGATCTCGAGGCCGCGGCCCGGGGCGGCGAGCGTCTCGGCGGCGCGCAGCGCGGCGAGCGCGTTGGAGGCCGCGCCGAGGCCCACGTCCAGCAGCACGAGCCGGGGGCCGGGCGCGGCGAGCCGCTCGCGCAGCCGGGACTGGGCCACGTACAGCCGCTCGGACTCCACGTCCGGACCGATGACGGGGTGCATGACCTCGCCCGCGCGGGCATCGCGGACCGCGGCCGCGCCGAGGGAGGTGGTGACGATCTCGAAGCGCGGGGCGGCGGTCCCGGTCGCGCCCTCGACCGCGGCCGCGGCCCCCGTCGTGTCTCCGGCCTGGGTCGGGCTCACGGTCGTCTTCCTCCCCGGAGGACGCCGCGAGGCGTCGTGCTCGTGCCGGTCGAGCTCGTCGAGCTTCGCCTTCGCGAACGCGGCGTAGCTCCCGGCCTCGATGGCGGCGCGCGCCTCGCGCATGAGGTCGAGGTAGTGGTGCAGGTTGTGGACGGAGAGGAGCCGCGGCCCGAGCGGCTCCCGGCACTTCACGAGGTGGTGCAGGTAGCCGCGCGTGTAGCCCCCGCAGGTCGAGCACCCGCACGCGGCGTCGAGCGGCGCCTGGCTCGTGCGGTGCTCCCCGCGGGTGAGGCGCACGCGCCCGGTGGAGGTGAACGCGGTGCCCTGCCAGGCCATCGTGGTCGGCAGCACGCAGTCGAACATGTCGACGCCGTGACCGATGGCCTCGAGGATGTCCGGCGGGGTGCCGACGCCCATGAGGTAGCGCGGGCGCTCGTCGGGGAGGAGCTCGGCGGTCCGGCCCACGACGTCGAAGCGCTCGGCGCGCGTGTCGCCCACCGCGAGGCCCCCGATGGCGAACCCGTCGAAGGCGTGCTGCGTGAGGAAGCGCGCCGACTCGGCGCGGAGCTCCGGGACGAGCCCGCCCTGCACGATGGCGAAGAGCGCCTGCTCCGGGTTGGTCCGGGCGGCGAGGCTGCGGAGCGCCCAGCGGTGGGTCCGGCCCATGGCCTCGCGGATCGCGGAGGGCTCCGCGGTCGACGGGAGGCACACGTCGAGCACCATCATCACGTCCGAGCCGAGGGCGGTCTGGACCTCGATCGAGCGCTCCGGCGAGAGGAGCTGCGCGCTGCAGTCCACGTAGCTGCGGAAGCGGGCGCCCTCCTCGGAGATCACGCGGTCGTGCGAGAGCGAGAAGATCTGGAACCCGCCGGAGTCGGTGAGGATGGGCCCGGACCAGCGCATGAAGCGGTGGAGCCCGCCCATGTCGCGGACGAGCTCCGGTCCGGGGCGGAGCAGCAGGTGGTAGGTGTTCCCGAGGATGATCTCGGCGCCGAGCGCGTGGAGCTCCTCGGGCGTCATGCCGGTCACGCTCGCGCGCGTGCCGACGGACATGAACGCCGGCGTCTCGACGCGGCCGTGGGGCGTCGTGAACGCGCCGCGGCGCGCGCGGGTCGCGGCGTCCCTCGGGCCGGGCTGGTAGGCGAAGGGCATCGGGATCCTCTAGGAGACCTCGGTCGCGCGGCGACGCGCGATCGCGGCGGCGGAGTCGGCGTCCCACGTCCCCTTGAGCCGGAGCACGCGCTCGACGCCCGCGTCGTGCAGCGCGAGGAGCCGCGCCGACGCGTCGCCCGCGCCGAACGCCGCGAGCGCGCCGGCGATCGCCTCGAGCGTCGACATCCCGTCCGGCCACGGCGGCCGCCGGAGTCGCAGCCCGGCAGGCGGCCCCGGGAGCGACAGGCGCGGGAGCCGCTGGAGCGCGGGGAGGCGCTGCATCATCCGGCGAGCCTGTGTCCAGGTGCCGTCCGGGACGACCAGGATCGGCGGCGGCGTGGCCGGCGCGGCCGCGTCCTCCGGGCGCGGCGAGGGGAAGAGCGCGACCGCGCCCGGGGCGCGGAGCAGCGTCTCGTCGAGCGGGACGCCGGGGAGGGCGTGCTCCAGGATCTCCGCTCCGTCGAGCGCGAGGGCCGCCCAGCGCGCCGTGTTGGACATCCGCTCGCGCTCGCTGGCGTGCCGGACCACGACGAGGCGGAACGGCGCCGCGAGCCTCGGGATGGCGGGGCAGAGGCAGAACTCGGGCGGGAAGCGGCAGCGCGGACAGCGCTGGAGAGGGCGTGGCACGGGCTGCCGGATCTATCACGGCGCGGGGCCGCGCGCCGCGCCGCCCGTACCCGCGCCGGGAGTGGAGCGGAGCGGCCGCCCTCGTTAGAGCCCTGTACCATGGGCGCCATCGTGCGGCTGTTCTCCGACTTCGTCTGACCGTTCTGCTTCGTCGCGGAGCGGAGCAGCCTGGTCAGGCTGCAGGCGGAGTACGACATCGAGGTGGACTGGGTCGGCTACGAGCTGCACCCGGGCACGCCGCGTGGCGGCCTCCCGCTCGTGGCCCATCTGGCGGACCCCGCCGCCGTGCTGGAGTACGTGAAGAGCTTCGCCGCGGGCTTCGGCCTCCGCGACCTGCGCGCGCCCGACCGGCTCGTGAGCACCCGCCGCGCTCTCGCCGCGGCGCAGTACGCGCGCGAGGCCGGGAAGCTCGAGGCCTTCCGGGCCGCCGCCTTCGACGCGTACTGGCGCGAGGGCCGGGACCTCGACCGCGACGAGGAGCTCGCGGACGTCGCGCGCGCGGTGGGGCTCGATCCGGCCGCCGCGCTCGCGGCGGCGGACGAGCCGGGGGCGCTCGCGTGCGTGGACGCGGCGCGGCGCGCCGCCCGGGAGGCCGGGGTCGGCGGCGTCCCGACGTTCGACTTCTCCGCCGGGCCCGGTGCGCGGCCGGTGGCGCGGATCGTGGGCTGCCAGCCGTACGAGGTGCTGGCGGAGGCCGCGCGGCGCGCGGGCGCGCGGCGCCGCGCGGAGCGGTGAGCGGGCGCCCGCGGTTCGGGGAGCCTAGACCCTGTAGCGCTGCACCGCCGAGGCGAGCTGCTTCGAGATCTCGGACAGCGCGGCGGTGCCCTGCTCGATCGTCCGCGTGCCCTCGGCGCTCTCGTTGATCGCCTGCGAGAGCTCGGAGATCGCGGCGACCATCTGGTCCACCCCGATGGTCTGCTGCCGGGTGTTGTTGGCGATCTGCCGGGCGGCGACGGCCGACTCGCGGATCACCATCGCGAGCCCCTCGATGGCCTCGCCGGCGCTCCGCGCGAGCCCCATGGCCGCGGACGCGCGCTTCGCGCCCTCGTCGGTCGCCGAGGCCGCGTCGCGGGCGCTCCGCTGGATCTCCTGGAGGATCGCGCGGATCTGCACGGCGGCCTGGCGCGACTGCTCGGCGAGGTTGCGCATCTCCATGGCGACGACCGCGAACCCGCGCCCGTGCTCGCCCGCCTTCGACGCCTCGATGGACGCGTTCAGCGCCAGCAGGTTCGACTGCTCCGCGAGGTCCTTCACCGAGGAGATGATCTCGCCGACCTGCAGCGTGCGCTCGCTCAGCCCGCTCATGCTGGAGGCGATCCGGTTGACCTGCTCGCCGAGGCTCGCGCTCGCCTTCACCGCCTCCTCGACGGTCTGGAGCCCCTCCTGCGAGAGATCGTCGGAGCGACGCGTCATCTCGATGACCGAGTCGGCGTGCTGCGTCGCCTGCTTGGAGGTCTGGGCGATCTCGGACGCGGTGGTCGAGGTCTCGTTGATGGCGGCCGCCTGCTGCGCGGCCATGGCCGCCTGGCGGGTGACGGAGCCGAGGATGTCGCTCGAGCGGCCGTCCAGGGTCAGCGCCGCCTCGCGCAGCTCGGCGATGGTGGCCTGGAGCCCCTCGATCATCGCGCCGAAGCTCGCGGCGAGGTCCGCGGTCTCGGCGGTCGCGTCGACGTCGATCTGCCTGGCCAGGTCGCCGGCCGCGATGGCCGCCGCCGTGTCGCGCAGCCGCTCGAGCGGCCGGGTCAGGCGCCGCGCGACCTGGTAGGAGATCGCCGCGGCGGTGAGGGAGATGGCGATGGCCAGGCCGAGCCCGCGCGCGAGGACGGCCGCGGAGGCTTCCTCGTGCAGGACGTGGAAGACGACGGTGTCGAGGATCGCGGTGACCCCCGTCGCGACGCCGACCAGCCCCGCGATCTTGAGCCGCATGGAAAGGCGCACGGACGAGCCTCCGCTCGAGAGCGTTTGCGCCGTTCTACCGCGGATTCCCGCGGGTGGGCCACTCGGCGACCGGTGCGGGCGGGTAGGTGCCGCCCGCACGCACCGGCCGGCGCGGCTACGGGAGCGTCCGGAGCACCGCGGCGCCCGACGCCGTCGCCACGTGGAGCGCGGGCGGTACGACCATGCGGTCCACCTCGAGCGCGCTCACGCGGTCGCTGGGGATGAGCCCCGAGGCGGCGCGGATGGGCCTGGAGGTCCCGGTGGCCGGGTCGTAGACGGAGAGGCCGGTCGTGTAGCCCGCGATCGCGAGCCGTCCGTCCGGGAGGCACGCCAGATCCCGGACCCCGGCCTCGCCGAGGCCGACCTGGGACGCGGTGAGATAGGCGAAGCGCTTCCCGTCCCACACCGCGACCGCGTCCTTGCGGGCCGCCGCGTTGCCGGTGGTCGGCCCACGGCTCGAGAACCAGACCCGCCCGTCGGGGCACGCCGACACGGCCGTCAGGTACACCGGGTCGCCCGACTCCGTCACGTCGAACACCGGCGGGCTCGTCCGCGCCCCGTCCATCCACGGGTCGCCGAACGCGGCGTCGAAGGCGGCGCCGTAGCGATGGTGCCACTCGTACGCGTCGTCGACCCAGGTGATCCGGCCCGCCGTCCACTTGCCGGCGTGCCAGAGGCGCCCCTCCGCGTCGATGGCGAGCCCGAGCCACTCGCCGACGCGCATGCTCGCGCTCTCGCCGTCGGGGCCGCAGACCTCGTGGTAGCAGACGCGCGCGTGCTGGTGGTCGCCCATGTACTCGGAGTACGCGATGTCGAACCACTCGCCGGGCGCCGGCTCCCGGTACTTCGCCGGGAAGAGGATCGACACGCCGTGGTTCGCGCCGGTGTAGAGCGTGCCCGGGTGGACGAAGTGATCGTACGCGAGCCGGCTGATCGTCCGGTCGTGCCAGTACTTCGCGCCGTAGCGGTTCGACAGGAGGTCGAACCGCACCACCTGCAGCGTGCCGTCCTCCGCGAGGCGCACCCAGTCCACCTTCCCGCTGTGGCGGAGCGGGTCGCAGTAGTCGAAGCCCTTCCAGCCGACGGGATCGTCCGCGTCCAGGCACGGGATCGGCTCGCCGTCCGCGCCGCGCGTCTGGTCGCCGTCGTAGCCGATGAATACCTCGTTCTTGCCGCCGCCCACGATGGCCTTGATCCCCTCCGACGCCGCGCCGCCCCACACGAGGTCGCCGTTGCACGGGCGGTCGTCGGGGATCGGCGCCTTGTCGCAGTACTTCGCCCAGCCGACCGGGCCCGGCGTCCGTCCGGTGATCGCGCCGAGGTGCAGGCCGTCCACCTCGTCGAAGCGGCGGAAGGTCGTCTCGCCCGGGCGCAGCAGGTAGAGCGCGCGCGGCGTGGCCACCCAGCGGTTCTGCGCCTCGTCGGTGGTCATCGCGACCACGGGCGTCTCCTCGATCCCGTCCTTCGCGCCGTAGATCGCGTTCGCGACGGGCCACGGACCCTGCGTCCCGAACTGGAAGCCGGGCGGCTGCTCCGGCGGAGGTGGGGTCACGGGCGGGGGCGTCGGCGTGGTCCCGCCGCCCCCGCCGCCGTCGTCGCCGGTCCCGCCCGACGGCGCCTTGTCGCTCGAGCCCGAGCCGCCGCACGCCACGGCCAGGACGCAGAGGACCGCGCCGAGCCCCACCCACCCCCGTCTCGTCATCCGTTCTCCCCGCGCCCGCGCCGGCTGACCGGAGGGCGCACGAGTGCCGCTCGAGCGAGTTGCGAGCCGCGGGCCACGCCGAACCGGCCAGACTGGCGTGCGCGCGCGGCAACGCCGTTGCGCGCGCGTGGAACGGCTTTGGGCCGGGGCGGCAAGGTCGTGGACGGGTCGGCGCGTCCACGGGCGGACGCCGGATCGCTCGCGCGCGCGCCCCCCTGCATGGCGCTCGCGGTGCAGGCGGCCGGGCGGGCGCGTCCCCGGGCCAGGCGTGACCGCGGATCGGGACGCGGTGCTAGGCTCGCCCGCCATGACCCCGCCGACCCCACCCACCGTGCACCTCGCGCCGCGCGTGGTCCTGGCGCGCCTCCCGACGCCGCTCGAGCGCTCGCCGCGCCTCGGCGCGGAGCTCGGCCTCGACCTCCTCTACAAGCGCGACGACCTCACGGGGCTCGAGCTCTCGGGCAACAAGGCGCGGAAGCTCGAGTTCCTGATCGCGGAGGCCGAGGCGGCCCGGGCCGACACGCTCGTGACCTGCGGCGGCGTCCAGTCGAACCACTGCCGGGCGACGGCGTTCGCCGCTGCGAGGCGCGGGCTCGCCGCGGTGCTCCTGCTCCGCGTCCCCGATCCGTCGCGGCCGCCGGCGCTCGAGGCGAACGCGCTCCTCGACCGGCTGGCCGGAGCCGAGCTCCGCTGGGTCTCGCACGACGAGTACCGGCGGCGCGCGGAGGTGATGGAGGCGGTGGCCGCCGAGCTCCGCGCCGCCGGCCGGCGACCCTATGTCATCCCCGAGGGCGGCTCGAGCGCGCTCGGCAGCCTCGGCTACGTGGCCGCCGTGGCGGAGCTCCGCGCGCAGCTCCCCGAGGCCTGGCGCACGGGGCCCGTGACGATCGCCTACGCGGCGGGCTCGGGCGGAACGGGCGCGGGGCTGGAGCTCGGCGTCCGCGTCGCGGGCTGGCGCGAGGCGCGGCCGCTCGGGTTCGCGGTCTGCAACGACGCCGCCTACTTCCGCGCCGCCATCGCCGGGCTCTGCGCCGACGCCCGGCGGCGCTGGCCGGAGCTGCCGGGCGTCCCCGAGGACGAGATCGCCGTGGACGACGGCTTCATCGGGCCGGGATACGCGCAGGCGACCGACGAGGGGCTTCAGGTCATCCGCCGCGCTGCGCGGGTGGACGGCGTCCTCCTCGACCCGGTCTACACCGCCAAGGCCATGCTCGGCGTCGCGCGCCGCGCCTCCGAGCCCGGTGGGCTCCCGGCGTCACGCGTCGTGTTCCTGCACACCGGCGGGGCCTTCGGCCTGTTCCCGTTCGCGGAGCGGCTCGGTACCACCGGGTGAGCGGCGCACGCCGCGAGCGAGCGGCGGGCCGACGGGGGCTGCACGCTCGGACGCTGGACGTCCGGGCGCGCCGGATTATGTGTGCTCCGTTCACCGCGCAAGCTCGCGGCGGCCAGGAGGCGCGCATGCCCAGGGCGAAGCAGATCTCGGCGTGGGTGGAGGACCGGCCCGGAACCCTCGGCAAGCTCGCCGACGCTCTCGGCGAGAAGGGCGTCACGATCCGGGCGTTCATGGCGGCCTCGATGGACGGACGCGGCTTCGTCCGCCTCGTGGTCGACAGGCCGGCGGCCGCGAGGCGGATCCTCACGGCGCACGGCTGGGAGAGCACGGAGGACGAGGTTGTCGAGGTCACGGTCCCCGACCGGCCCGACTCGGTCGGGAAGGTGGCGGACCGCCTGGGCGCGGCGGGAATCAACGTGCAGTACGCCTACGTCGGGGCCGCCGGCAGCGCCCGGAGCATGAACCTCTACCTCGCCGTCCCCGACGTGAAAGCGGCGCTGAAGGCCCTCCGCTGACATCCCAGGCCCGGATCGGGACGCCGCACCGGGCCGACGTGACGCGGCATCCCACGCAGACAGGATGCCGCGCTGCGTAGGCGGCGCTACCTTTGGTCCGTGGGCCACACGGGCCTCGTGCTGACGGGCGGAGGCGCCCGCGCCGCGTATCAGGTCGGGGCGCTTCGCGCCCTCTCCGACGTGCTCGGCCCGGGCCCGCTCCCGTTCGACATCATCGCGGGGATCAGCGCGGGGGCCATCAACTCCTTCGTCATCTCCACGGGCGCCGAGGACTTCGCCCGTGCGACCCACCGCCTGCGCGCGACCTGGGAGTCCCTCACGCCCGACCGTGTCTACCGGACGGGCACCCTGCGGCTCGCGAGCATCGGGAGCCGCTGGCTCCGCGATCTGTCCGCGGGCGGCCTCATCGGCAAGTCCGGCATCAACTACCTGCTCGATCCCGCCCCGCTCCGCCGGCTGCTCGAGAGCCAGGTGCCGATGGGCCGGATGCGCCGGCACCTCCGCACCGGGCGGCTGCGCGCCTTCGCGGTCTCCGCGACGAACTACCACACCGGCGCCGGCGTCACGTTCTTCGAGGGCGCGGCGGACATCAAGCCGTGGCTCCGCTCGACGCGGCTCGGGATCCGCGCCCGCCTCACCCTGGACCACGTGATGGCCTCGGCGGCGATCCCGGTGTTCTTCCCGCCCATCCGCGTCGAGGGCACGTACTACGGGGACGGCTGCGTGCGGATGAGCCACCCGATGAGCCCGGCCATCCACCTCGGGGCCGAGCGGATCCTCGCCATCAGCGTGCGGTACCTGCGGCCGCCCGGGGAGACCTTGAAGCGCCAGGCGAAGGACAGGGACGAGCAGCTCCCGCTCTCCGAGATCGCCGGCGTGCTGCTGAACGCGGTGTTCCTCGACTCGCTCGACTCCGACCTCGAGCGCCTGCAGCGGATCAACAAGACCCTCGCGCTCATCCCGCGCGAGAAGCTGAACCACCAGGACGTCGACCTCAGGCCGGTGCCGGCCCTCGTCCTCCGCCCGTCGCAGGACCTCGGCAAGCTCGCGGCCGACGAGTACGATCGGTTCCCGGCGATGCTGCGGTATCTGCTGAAGGGGATCGGCGCGACCGGTCACGCGGGCGAGGACCTGCTCTCGTATCTCGCGTTCGAGCCGATCTACCTGAAGCGCGTGATGGACCTCGGGTACGTCGACACGATGACGCGCCGGGACGAGCTGCAGGAGTTCTTCCTCGGGGCCCCGCAGCGGGAGCGGGCGCGGGGGTAGAGGATCGCTCGCGGGCGGCGCGTCCGGCACGCCGCTCCGCTCAGCCTCTCGATCCCCAGGCCGCGGCGCGCGCCGCCACGACGGGGGCGACGGTCCGCCAGGCGGTCGCCGCGAGCACCACCGCGCCGCCCGCGATCGCCCACGGGCCGGGGCGCTCGCCGGCGGCGAGGAAGGTCCAGATCGGGTTCAGCACCGGCTCGAGCAGCATGAGCAGCGACGCCTCGACCGCGGGCGTGTGCAGGAGGCCGCGCGAGAAGCAGAGGTACGCGAGGCCGAGCTGGAAGATGCCGAGGTAGAGGACGAGGCCGAGGTCGAGCGGCGTCGGCGCGGGGCCGCCGAGCCCCACCGGCAGCGCCACGAGCGCGGCGAGGAAGTTCCCGTAGACGAGGGCCGCGGGCCCCTCGTCCCTGAGGAGCCGCAGCCCGACGATCGAGAAGGCGAACGCGATCCCCGAGCCGACGGCGATGAGGTTCCCCGCGAGCTGCCCGCCCGAGAGCTCGTCGAGGAAGAACATCCCGAGGCCGAGCGCGTAGATCGGCACCGCGAGGAGCTCGCCTCGGGTGGGGAGCTCGCGCAGGAGCAGCGGTGACAGGAAGAGCACGAAGAGCGGCGCCGCGTCCTGGATGAAGATCGCGTTCGCGGCGGTGGTGAGCTTCGTCGCGACGACGAACAGCACCACCGTGAAGGCGTAGGCGACGGAGACGAGGAGGACGCGCAGGGTGGGTCGCCGCCGCGCCTCGCGCACGGCGGCGAGGAGGAAGAGGCCGGCGACGAGCGAGCGACCGCCGGAGAGCTGCCAGCCGTCGAGGCCGCTCGTCTTGATGGCGGCGCCGGCCGTGGACCAGAGCACCGCGGCGGCGAGGATGAGGAGGCGGCTCGTGAGCACGGGGCGCGCAGTGTAGCGCACGCGCCGGCCGGCGCGCGCAGGTTACGCCGTCGTGGCTGCGTGCCGGGCGCGCGCGGGGCGCGCCGGGCACGGGCCGATCGCGATTCGCGACCAGGCGAGCGTAGCGAGCCCGCCGGGGCGCTTGCGAATCACCTGTCGCTCAAGCGGTCACCCAGTCGCGGAGCACCTCGTCGATCTGCGCCTCGGAGAGCTCGCCCGCGTCGGCGAGCTCCTTGATCCGACGCGTGATCGCCTTCAGCTCGGACTCGCCGAAGGTGATGCCCATCTCGCGGGCGCGGTAGGCGATGGCGTGGCGGCCGGTGAGGCGGCTCCCCACGATGAGGCGGCGGGTGAGGCCGAACGCCTCCGGCGGGATGATCTCGTAGGCGCCCGGGTTCGTCATCTGGGCCTTGAGGTGCATGCCCGCCTTGTGCGAGTAGGCGGTCTCGCCGGTGACGAAGTTGTTGAAGGGGATCTCGATCCCCGTGACCCGGGCCACGAGCCGCTCCAGCTCCCGGAGCTGGCCGACCCGGTAGCGCTCGGCGACGACCTGCGGCTCGAGCGAGAACATGCGCGCGACGAGGCCGCCGAGCGGCGTGATGCCGTTCCGCTCGCCGATGCCGAGCACGGACACGTCCACGTGCGTCGCCCCGGCCGAGATCGCCTCGTAGGAGTTGGCGATCGCGCAGCCGGTGTCGTTGTGGCCGTGGTAGCCGATGTCGCACCTCACCGTGCTCCGGACCTCGCGCACGAGCGCGTAGACCTGGCGCGGCGTGGCGATGCCCACCGTGTCCGCGATGCCGACCCGGTGGACGCCGAGCTTCTCGGCGGCGCGGTACACCGCCAGGAGGTCCTGGACGTCCGAGCGGAAGGCGTCCTCCGCGGAGAAGCGGACCTCCAGCCCGGCGGAGAGCGCCGCCTCGATGGGCGGGCCCATCGCGTCGATGATCTGCTGGAGCGACTTCGCGTGCGAGGCCTCGCGCAGGATGCGGCTCGTCGCGAAGAACAGGCCCACGCCCCGGACGCCGGTGTCCATCGCCGCCATCACGTCGTCGAGGATGCAGCGCGTGTGGGTGATGATCTTGGCGGCGAGGCCGAGCTTCACGATCTGCGCGAGGTCGCGCTGCGACTGGGGCGAGGCGGCCGGGGTCGTGACCTCGATGTACTCCACGCCGAAGGTGTCGAGGGCGCGCGCGATCTCGAGCTTGTCCTCGGTGCGGAACGCGGCCTTCGCGAACTGCTCGCCCTCGCGGAGGGTCGTGTCGATGAGCTTCCAGGTGGTCTTGGCCATGGTGGTCGCCCTAGAAGCGGATCCCCTCGTGGTCGAGGTCGCACACGAGCCCGCCGGAGGTCGGGTCGGTGCGGAAGCCGTAGCGGCGGAGGTACTCGGGCTGGAAGTAGCCCGTCTCGAGCCGCTTCACGCCCCGCGCGCGGAGCCGCCGGACGAACTCGCGCATGAGGCCGTCCGACACGCCCTTGCCGCGGTGCCGTCGCGCGACGACGATCTTCTCCATGTGGATCCGGTCCGCGCTCACCTGCCGGTAGAAGAGGCCGGCGATGGGCGTGTCCTTCGCGTCGAGGGCCACGAGGAACTCGTGCTCGGTGGTGAACGTCACCTGCAGGTTCGCCTCGTGGAACATGTGGAGGAGGCGGGCCACCTCGCGCGGCGAGATCGGCCCGCGGACCGCGAAGCGGTTGCCCTCCTCGTCGGTGAGCGCGACGACCACCTCGGTGACGTAGTGGCCGCCGGACGGCATCGAGATGAGCGCCACTTCGTCGGTGGGTGCGAGGTAGCGGTAGGTCATCCGGGCGAGGAAGTAATCCTCCTCGGCCGTCGGGCGCACGGCGGAGCGCACCGCGGCCACCTGCTCCTCGAGGTCGAGCCCGTCGGCGGGCAGCCCGCGGGCGCGGTGCATCAGGCGATCGAGCGCCGCGCAGAGCTCCGGCCGGGCGTCCTCGAACACCGTCTTGCGGAAGAAGCGCAGGCGGGTGTCCGGCCAGGAGGCCTCGACCTCGGAGAGGCGGTAGGTGCCCCACAGCTCGCCGAGCATCTTGCCCTTCGCCTCCACCGTCGCCCCCGGCGTCGCGGCGAGCCAGCGCCGGTAGCGGCGCGCCGCGAAGAAGACGCGCTGCGGGGTGAAGCCGTTCTCGCGGAGCCGCTCGAGGAAGGTCTCGATGGCGACGGCGCGCCGTGACTTCTGCGCCGCGTCCTCGAGGAGCGCGACCCCGCGCTCGTAGCCGAGCGCCTCGACCACCGCGGAGAGCAGGACCCGGTCGTCGATCTGGCCCTGGAGGTCCGGCCGCTGCGCCTCGATGCGCTGGATGAACGAGCGCTCGAACCGCTCGATGAGCTCGTCGAACGTCCTGCACGCCGAGCGATCCGAGATGGACACGAGCCGCGCGCCGGTCTGGTAGTCGTGCGAGGGCACGATGAACGCGGCGGGGGAGGGCTCGCGCAGGGCGAGCCGCCGGCCGGTCCGGCCCCAGAACCGCACGTGCAGCTCGAGCGCGGTCCACACGAGGAACGGCCAGAGCAGCTTGAGGCGCGCCGCCTCGCCCTGGCGCAGGAGCCGCGCGGCCTGGCGCTCCACGTCGGCGCCGGGGATGAACTCCTCGGTGAAGATGCCCCACTCCGCGAAGTAGCCGGCGAACTGCTCGACGAGCGGCGGCGGGGCGCCCGCGGCGAGGAGCCACGAGACCTCCTGCTTCAGCTCGTAGAAGTTCATGTCCTCCGCGACGTTGATGGCGACGTCGAAGATCTCCTTCGCGCGGGTGTGGATCGAGAGCCGGTAGACGCTCTTCCCGTGCTGGCGGCCGAGGAGCGACACGGCCGCGCCGCCGGGCGGGATGTCCGCGAGGGAGATGAGCACCCCCTTGCCGAGGACGAACACGGACGCGCGGACGATGGTCGCGTCCGCGAGCGCCTGCAGGAGGTGGGTCCGCCCCTCCGCCGGGACGCCCTCGTCGAAGACGAGCACGTCCTTCCAGCCGTACTCGGAGCCCGTCTGCGGATCGATGGCGAGCCGGAGGTTCGGGCCGACCCAGTTCGAGAAGCCGCGCCGCAGGCGATCGAGCTCCTCGCCCGCGCGCGCCGAGATCTCCGCGTCCTCGTGGAGGGTGAGGCGCGCGAGGGGGATGCGGACCTTGGCGAAGTACTGCGGGTGGGCGATCGCCGTCGCGGTGAGGAGCCGCATCGTCCCGACGAGCTGGCGCCGGTCGGAGGGATCCGCGAGCTCGAAGCGCACCTTGTCCGAGGAGAGGTGCGCGAGGAGCGCCTGGACCTGGGCGTCGGTGAGGCCGCGCTCGCCGAGGTCGGCGAGGTCCTCGTCGCGGAGCGCCAGCGCGCCCATCCGGTCGAGGAAGAGGCGGAGCGTGCCGAGCGTCTCCGCGGGCTCCTCGTTCGGGAGGAGCACGCGGAACGCGCGCCGGCGGACGTCCTCGTCCGGCGCGTCCGCGGCGCGCCGGAGGAGCGCGCGGCAGAGCCCGGCGTGCTCGCTCTCCGAGACGGCGAGCCCGATGTGCAGGTGGCTGATGGCGCGGCGGGCCTCGGGGCGCTCCGCGCGGAGCAGCTCGCCGGCCACGTGGATCGACCAGAAGCTCACCTCTGCCCGGTCCACCACGTCGAGCATGGGCTTCAGCCGCTCCGGCTCGGGGGCCGGCCACACGCGCGCGTCGAGGCGGAGATCGGAGGTCCCCTTGCGGCGCCGGGACACGAGCGACACGAAGGCCTCGTCCCCCAGGAAGCGCCGCAGCGCCTCGTTGCCGAGCCACAGGGCGGGGCGGGCGAGGAGCGCGCCGAGGTCGATGACGGTGCCCTCGGAGGTGTAGGCGAGATCGCCGATGAGCGTGGCGCCGGGCGCCTCGGGCGCGGGGCCGACGCGCAGCGCGCGGTCCCGCGCGCGCAGCAGGTCGCCGTCGAGGGAGACCTCGTGCTGCAGCACGCCGATCTCGCGCAGGACCCAGTTCGGGATGCGCAGGAAGCTGCCGTCGAGCGCGAGCGCGAGGTGCTTCTGCTCGTACATCTTGTCGATGAGGTCCTTCCAGGACTTCTCGACGACCTCGCGCTTGAAGGTGTGCTTGTGCGTGAGCTCGCCATGCTCGAGGTCGAGCGCACGGGGGAGGACCTGGAACGTCACGACGCGCTCGAACGGCGCGAGGAAGCGGTTCGCGCTCGCGACGAGCGACGACAGGAGCTCGCGCAGCTCCTCGGGCGAGCGATCCTGGACCGCCGACGAGGCGTGGTTCGGCCACACGAGGAGCGTGTTGTACTCCCGGTGATCGCCGACCAGGAACGCCTGGGCGACCGCCTCGAAGTCCCGGAACAGGTTCTCCACCCGCTGCGGCGCGATCGTCTGCCCCTGGCGGTTCTTGTAGATCTCCTTCTTGCGGCCGGTGATCCGGTAGTGGCCGGCCGGGTCGATGGAGACGAGGTCGCCGGTGTGGAACCAGCCCTCCGCGTCGGCGCCGTGATCCTCGGGGCCGGGATCGTAGTAGCCGGGCGACACGTACGGGCCGCGGACGAGGAGCTCGCCGTCGTCGGCGCGGCGGCACTCGATCCCGGGGAGCGGCAGGCCGATGGAGTCGTCGGCGTACTCGCCGGGCGGCGTCATGGTGATCCCGCCCGTCGCCTCCGTCATGCCGTAGCCGGAGCAGAGCTCCGTGCCGGCCCGGTGGAAGGCGCGGAACACGCCGGGATCGAGGTAGCCCGCCGCGGAGAGCCCGTAGCGCAGGCGGCCCCCGGTGATCCCGCGCAGGTGGGCGGCGATGTCGTCGGGATCGTCCGACGCCGCCTCCCAGACCGCCGCGTCCTGGAGCTCCATCCACTTCTTGGGCACCGAGATGAAGACCGTGGGCTTCACCCGCCGGAAGTCCTCGAGCAGCGTCGCCTGCGCCGTGGAGCGCGCGAACACGTACGTCGCGCCCCAGAACAGCGTGCCCGTCATCTCCAGCCACCGCCCGAACGTGTGGTAGAGCGGCAGGTAGCAGAGGAAGACGTCGCCCTCGTTCACCTCGCGCAGCGCGAAGGCCCGGCAGAAGCGCTTCGAGACGATGTTCTCGTGCGTGAAGAGGATGCCCTTCGGCTTCCCGGTGGTGCCGGAGGTGTACATCACCGTCGCCACGTCGCGGGCGCGCACGCGGGCGGCGCGCGCGGCGCGCTCTCCGTCGTCGAACT
This sequence comes from Anaeromyxobacter sp. SG17, assembly GCF_022690695.1. Lineage (NCBI taxonomy): Bacteria > Pseudomonadati > Myxococcota > Myxococcia > Myxococcales > Anaeromyxobacteraceae > Anaeromyxobacter > Anaeromyxobacter sp. SG17. The sequence continues at coordinate 90,887 of NZ_JALCYX010000007.1, read as the reverse complement.
CCGCCCCCTGACCGACCATCTGCTCGAGCGTGAGCAGCCCGTTCCGCTCGGCCGCGGTCCGGGAGAAGACCACGATCTCCCGGAGCTCGGGCAGGGCCGGCAGGGACGGCAGGACCTTCGCGACCTGCTCCTCGTCGGACGCGAGCAGCACGCGCGCGCCCGAGTGCTTCAGCATGTAGACGATCTGCTCGGCGACGGCGTTCGCGGGCAGCGGCAGGTCGACGATGCCGTTCGTGAGGCAGGCGAGGTCGCAGAGCGCCGCCTCGAGCGAGTTCTCGGAGAGGATGGCGACCTTCGCGCCCGGCTCGTCGTCCACGAGCGCGAGGATCCCGCGCGCGATCGCGCGCGTCCGGCGCGCCACCTCGGCGACGGTCAGCTCGGCCGGATCGTCGCCGATCACGCGGAACGCGACCGTCTTCGGATCCGACTCCTCGCGAGCGCGGAGGAGCTCGCCGAGCGTGTAGTCCGTCGCCGTGAGCACCGGCAGGACGACCTCGAGCCACGGCTCGATCGCCTCGGGCGCGAGCGAGCCCGTGAAGAAGCGGCGGCGCACGCCGTCGAGGAGCGCGTGGAGCGAGCGGCGCGCGGCCCGCGCCGTGGCGGGGTCCCCGAGCCGGGCCACCAGGCGCTCGGCGAGCGGGCGGACGGCCGGGAGGTCGTCCGGGCGGACCGACGCGAGCGCCTCGCGGGTCGAGTCGAGCAGCTGGGGCTCGGGCGCGCCGGGCGCGCTCCAGGCTGCGAGGAGGGCCGGATACGGCGAGTCTTGCCTCACCTGGAACATGGCGGGAGAAAACCATGCTCCCCGGCCCCTGTCGATGCAGGAGGCAGGGGGGCGGCGCCGGTGCGACCGTTCGGCGTCGTGCGACCGTGGGGTGACGGGTGGGGTAGCCGAAACCGGGGTGAGAGCGGAGATTTCGGGCGAGATGCCGCTGAGCCGCACATCGGTCCTCCTCGTCGAGGACGATCCCGGAATCCGCGAGGCGCTCGCGGACCTGCTCGAGCTCCTCGGAGCGCGGGTCGAGGTGGCCGTCGACGGCGAGGACGGCTGGGAGATCCTGCACGACGCGGGGCTCCGGCCCACGCTGGTGCTGCTCGACCTCTTCCTCCCGCGGCTCGACGGGGTGGCGCTGCTCGGGCGCATCCGCGCCGACGCGCGGCTCCGCTCGCTCGCGGTCGTGACGATGAGCGCGGCGGTGAAGGAGCGCCCGCCCGGCGCGGACGGTCATCTCGAGAAACCGTTCGACCTCGAGCGCCTGGTGTCGGTCGTGCGGGCGTTCTGCCCGCCGCAGGCCGTCGAGCCGGGCCGCGCCCAGCGCATGGCCGCCGGGCAGGCCGCCCGGAACTGATCCCTGCCACCCTGGAGAGCCGCGGACGCGACCCGTCTGCGTGGCGGGCGCGCCACCGGCGGGGTGCGCCACGCGGAGCCGTCCGCGCGTGGGCCCGCGGGGCCGGTTGCAACACAAACGAGTCGATCGCACTATGCCCGGGTGCGAGCCTTCGTTCGGGTCCTCCTCCCGCTGGTGGTCGTCCTGGCGGGGCTCGCCTGGGCGGCCGCTGCGCTCCTGAACGGGACGGCCCGGGCCTGGTACGAGAAGGACGTCGGCCTGCGCGCGCACCTCGTGGTGGCAGGCGCCCGCGAGGCGCTCGCCACGCACCTCGCGTCGGGCGATCGGCGGCGGGTGGGGGCGGTGCTCTCCGAGATCGCCCGCGACGACCGCATCATGGCGGCGTCGGTGTGCGGGCGCGGGATGCGGACCGTGGCGCGCACGGGGGTCGGCCCGAGTGCGTACGAGTGCGACGCGCTCGGCGAGCGGTTCGGGGTCCCGGCCGAGGGGGAGCGGCTCGAGCTCGACCGGGTCGAGGACGCGGAGGGCGGGCTCGTCCACTTCACCGTCCAGCCGCTCCTCGACGACGACGGGGCGGTCCTCGCCCACGTCGCGCTCGTCCACGACCTCAGCTTCGTCGCGCGCCGCGAGGCCGCGCTGCGCCGCTACACCGCCGGCGCGTTCGCGATCGTCGCGATCCTCGCCTCGATCCTCACCGTGTTCGTGCGGCGCCTGTCGTGGCGGACGTGGAACGAGGAGCTGCGCCGGGTCCTCACCCTCGGGCGCTCCGTCCCGGGCGCCGGCGTCCGCTCCCCGCGCAAGGAGTTCCAGCCGCTGCTGTCCGACGTCCGCCAGCTCGTGTCGGACCTCGCCGCGGAGCAGGGCCACGGCACCGGCGGGCGCTGGTCGGCCGAGCGGCTCCACCGGACGCTGACGGAGACGCTCCACGGCGAGGGGATCGTCACGCTGGCGAACCGCGAGCCCTACATCCACGACCGCGCGGCGGACGGGAGCATGCGCGTGCTGCACCCGGCGAGCGGCCTCGTGACCGCGCTCGAGCCGGTGATGCGCGCCTGCTCGGGCGTGTGGGTCGCGCACGGGAGCGGCACCGCCGACCGCGCCGCGGTGGACGGCCACGACCGGGTGCGCGTCCCGCCGGGCGAGGAGTCCTACGCGATCCGCCGGGTGTGGCTCACGCCGGAGGAGGAGCGCGGCTACTATTACGGCTTCGCGAACGAGGGCCTCTGGCCGCTCTGCCACGTGGCGCATACGCGACCGGTGTTCCGCGCGCAGGACTGGCGCGAGTACCAGCGCGTGAACCGCCGCTTCGCCGAGGCCGTCTGCGAGGAGGTGGACGGGCCCGACCCGATCGTCCTCGTGCAGGACTACCACTTCGCCCTCGCGCCCCGGATGATCCGCGAGCGGCTGCCGCGCGCCACCATCATCAGCTTCTGGCACGTCCCCTGGCCGAACGCCGAGCGCTTCGGGATCTGCCCGTGGGCGAACGAGCTGCTCGACGGCATGCTCGGCTCGAGCGTCGTCGGCTTCCACACCCAGCTCCACTGCAACAACTTCTTCGACGGGGTGGACCGCTTCCTCGAGGCGCGCCTCGACCGCGAGCGGCAGTCGGTCGTGCTCGGCGGCCGCGAGTCGCTCGTGCGCGCCTACCCGATCTCGATCGACTGGCCGAACCGCTGGGCCGCGGAGGCGCCGCCGCCCTCGGAGTGCCGGCGGCAGGTGCTCGCGGAGCTGGGGCTCCCGCCCGACGCGAAGCTCGGCGTCGGGGTGGATCGGCTCGACTACACGAAGGGCATCGAGGAGCGGCTGCTCGCGGTGGAGCGGCTCCTCGAGCGCTTCCCGCACCTGCGCGGCCGCTTCACGTTCGTCCAGCTCTCCGCGCCGAGCCGCACGCTCATCGACAAGTACCGCGAGCTCTCCGAGCGGGTCGACGCGATCGCCAGCCGCGTGAACGCCCGCTTCGCGGAGGGTGCGTGGCGGCCGATCGCGCTCCTGCGCGCGCACCACGAGCCGCCCACCATCTTCCGGTACCTCCGCGCCGCCGACGTCTGCTACGTCTCCTCGCTGCACGACGGCATGAACCTCGTCGCCAAGGAGTTCGTGGCGGCCCGGGACGACGAGCGCGGCGTGCTCGTGCTCTCGCGCTTCACCGGCGCGGCGCGCGAGCTCACCGAGGCGCTCCTCGTGAACCCGTACGACATCGAGGAGGCGAGCGCGGCGCTCGCGACGGCCATCGCCATGCCTCCCGACGAGCAGGCGGCCCGCATGCGCGCGATGCGCGCGTTCGTGGCCGACTTCAACGTGTACCGATGGGCGGGGCGCATGCTCGTGGACGCGGCGCGCCTCCGCCAGCGGGACCGCCTCTCCACCCGGCTCAACCTGGGCCTGCGCAGCGTCCACGAGGTGAAGCCATGATCCCCGACCTGCTCGCCGCGCCCTCGCGGCAGGCCATCGCCGCGATCGCGCACGACCGGGCGCTCCTCGCGTTCGACTTCGACGGCACGCTCGCCCCCATCGTGGACGAGCCCGGCCGCGCCCTGATGCGGCCCGACACGCGCGCGCTCCTGCGCGTCGCGGCGCTGCTCTACCCGTGCGTCGTGGTCTCGGGGCGCTCCCGCGCGGATCTCGCCCCCCGGCTCGAGGGCGTGCCCCTCGTGGCGTGGGTCGGGAACCACGGCGCGGAGGCGGGGTTCGGGCCGGTGGACCGGTCGCCGCGCGGGACGGTGCTCGGCTGGCGCGCGGCGCTCACGGCGCGCCTCGGCGACCTCCCGGGCGTCGAGATCGAGGACAAGGGGCTCTCGATCGCGATCCACTACCGGCGCGCGGCGGAGCCGGCCGCCGCCGAGCTCGCCATCCGCGAGGCGGCCGCCACGCTCCCGGGGGCGCGCGTCTTCGGCGGCCACGCGGTCGTGAACGCGGTCCCGGCGGACGCGCCGACGAAGGGGGACGCCATCGCGGAGCTCCTCGAGCGGAGCGGCTGCCGGACCGCCCTGTACGTCGGCGACGACGCCACCGACGAGGACGCGTTCCGGGCGCCCGGAGTCGTCGGCGTGGTGATCGGCGCGAGCGAGGCGAGCGCCGCCGCGTACCGGCTCGCCAGCCAGGATGCGATCGACGATCTCCTCCGCCTCCTCGTGGAGGAGCGCAGCCGCCTCGACGGGCGGGAGTCGCGGGCTGAGTCGCTCGCGCGCGCGGTCCAGCCAGAGCGGTAGCTCCGCCCTAGCCGGGCTCGCCCGAGGCGGGCGCGAGCGGGGGCGTCGCTCCGAGCTCGAGCTCGAGGGCTGCGCGCGCGAGCTCGCGCTCCCCCACCCAGCCGAGCACGGCGCCCGCCTGGACGACGGGGAGCTGCGGCAGGCCGTGCCGGTGCAGCGCCGCGATGGCGTCGCGCCACGACGCCGAGGGCGAGAGCGCGGCGAAGGGCACCATCGCGTCGGCCGCGCGCGTCCAGCCGAGCTCCGCGGGATCGAGCGCGCCGAGGAGGGCGAGATCGACGAGGCCCCGCGGGCGACCGTCGGCCCCGCGGACGAGCGCGACCCGCTGGCTCGTGCCGGCGCTCGCCGCCGCCACGGCGGAGAGCGGGGCCTCCTCGGGGAAGTCCGGCAGGTCGGGCAGCACGAGCAGCTCGGCCGCGGGCCGCGCCAGCGCCTGTCGCAGCACGTCGCTCGCGCCGCCGGTCGCCGTGGCGCGGCTCCGCGGCTGGGCGGGGTAGAGCGACCAGCGCCTGAGCGCCACGTACGAGATCCCGACCGTCAGCATCATCGGGACGAGCAGGTCGTAGCTCCCGGCGAGCTCCGCGACGAGCACGAGCGCGGAGAGCGGCACGTGCGCCACGCCCCCGTAGAACGCGCCCATCCCGACGAGCGCGAACGCCGCCGGCTCGATCCCGGGATCGCCGAACGCCGCCCGGGCGGCGTACCCGAACGCGGCGCCGACCAGCGCGCCCACGACGAGGGAGGGGGCGAAGTCACCGACCGCCGCGCCGAACCCGATGGTGAGGGCGGACGCGATCGCCTTGGCCGCCGCCATGGCGAGCAGGAGCGCCACGAGCTGCCACCCGGCGGGGAACCACGGCGCGCCGTCCATCGCGACCTGCGCGGTCCCGTACCCGCCGCCCATCACGCCGAAGCCCCGGGCCTCCGGGCCGAGCCAGGCTCCCAGCGCGACGGCGATCGCGGCGCCGAGCACGCCGGCCCCGAGACCGCCCAGGGCGGGGCGCAGCCAGCGGGGGCCGGGCGTCCTGCGCGAGAGGGCCTGCACCGCCCGGAGCATGCGCACGAAGCCCACCGCGGCGAGCGAGACGAAGACCGCGAGGACCGCGAAGAGCGGAAGCTGGCGTGGCGAGAACGGAAACCGCAGCGACAGGCCGAGGAGGGTCGTCTCGCCGAACGCGGCGATCACGACCGAGTAGGAGATGACGCTCGCGAGGATCGACGGCACCAGCGCGTCGGCCTCGAAGTCGTCCCGGTACAGCATCTCCGTCGCGAGCAGGGCGGCGCCGAGCGGGGTGCGGAACACGGCCGCGATGCCCGCGGCGATGCCGGCCACGAAGAGGACGCGCCGCTCCCGGCGGCTGGTGGGGAGGAGCCGCGCCGCGACCGAGCCGATGGCCGCGCCGATCTGCATCGTCGGGCCCTCGCGCCCGCCGGACCCGCCGGACGACAGCGCGGCGAAGGCCGCGGCGAACTTCACCGGCACGACCCGCCAGCGGAACAGGCCGCCGCGGTGGTACCCCTCGATCGTCGCGTCGCCGCCGCCGCCGGCCGCCTCCGGGGCGAACGCGCTCGTGAGGAGCCCGCTCACGAGGCCGCCCGCGGCGGGCAGGAGCGCGAGGAGCCAGGGCCGGAACGCCGCGGTCTTCGCGGCTGCGACGACCACCTCCCCTCGAGCGCGCGCCGGCTCGAAGCCGGCGAGGCCGTGCAGGAGGACGCGCTGGCCGAGCTCGAGCGCGGCGAAGAAGGCGGCGCCGACCACCCCCGCGAGCAGGCCGACCACGGCGGCGTGGAGGAGCACGCGCCCCGCGATGCGCAGCTCGAGCGGCGCCTCCGGGACGAGCAGCGACAGGCCGCCCTGGAGCGCCCGCCCGGTCGAGCCCGCGGCGTCCACCCAGCGGGACAGCGCGCGCGCCAGCGCACGCCAGGGTGGGGGACGCGACGGGGGGTCGGACATGGCGCGAGAGGATACTCCGCGATGCCCGCACGTAAAGCCGCGTCCCGGCCGGGCCGCGGCCGGCCTCGATGATCATCTTGTTCGGGCTCGCCGACGCCCCGCGGCGCGACCGTTGGTGCCGCAACGGACGCGAGGCCGATTCACGTCGACGGGGAGCGGGCGGGCGTGCATGCTCGTCTCTCGCCCCGCCCGCGCGGAGCCGGAGCCTGGATGAACGATCGAGTCCCTGCGCGCACCCCGCTCGCGCCGCTCTTCGGCGCGGTCGTGCGGCCGTTCCTGGCCTTCTTCCGCCTGGAGGCCGCGAGCGGGATCGTGCTCCTCGCCGCGGCCCTCGGCGCGCTCGCGTGGGTGAATTTCGGAGGCGCCGAGCTCTACCAGGGCGTGCTCGAGACCGAGCTCGCGCTGGGCGTGGGCGGCGCCGTCGCGCGGTTCACGCTGCTGGAGCTCGTGAACGACGGGCTCATGACGGTCTTCTTCTTCGTGGTGGGCATGGAGATCAAGCGCGAGCTCGCGGTCGGCGAGCTGCGCCGGCCGGCCCAGGCGGCGCTCCCGGCCGTCGCGGCCGTGGGCGGGATGCTCGTCCCCGCCGCCGTGTTCCTCGCGTTCAACGCGGGCGGGCCCGGCGCGCGCGGCTGGGGCATCCCGATGGCGACGGACATCGCCTTCAGCATCGGCGTGCTGGCGCTCCTCGGCCGCCGGGTGCCGCACGGGCTCGTCGTCTTCCTGACGGCGCTCGCGATCTTCGACGACATCGGGGGCATCCTCGTCATCGCGCTGTTCTACGGGCACGGGCTCGACGCGCGCTGGCTCCTCCTGGCTGCGGCGGTGGCCGCCGGCCTGTGGGCGATGTCGCGCGCGTTCGTGCGGAGCTGGGCGCCCTGGGCGGCAGGAGGCGTGCTCCTCTGGTGGGCGCTCCACCACGCCGGGATCCACGCGACCATCGCGGGGGTCGTGCTGGGTCTCGCCATCCCCGCGAGGCCTCGCCGCGGTCCGCGCGAGGTGCTCGCCGGGCTCGGGGAGCACGTCCGCGGGCTCCTCGGGACCTCGGGCGACGAGGAGCTCGACTCCGAGGCGCTGCTGCGGATCGAGGACTCGATCGAGGACCTGGAGGCGCCCCTCGCGCGGTTCGAGCACGCGCTCCACCCATGGGTGGCGTTCGGCGTGATGCCGCTCTTCGCGCTCGCGAACTCGGGCGTGGCGCTCGGCGGCGGGGGAGGCATCGAGCCGCTCGGCGACGTCGCCGTCGGGACGGCCGCCGCGCTGTTCGTCGGCAAGCAGGTCGGGATCTTCGCCTTCGCGGCGGGCGCGGTGCGGCTCGGCCTCGCGCCGATGCCCGGCGGCGCCTCCTACGCCAAGCTCCTCGGCGTCGCGATCGTCGCAGGCATCGGCTTCACCGTCTCGATCTTCATCGCGGACCTCGCCTACGCGTCCGATCCGGCCCTGCTCGCCCAGGCGAAGCTCGGGGTCCTCGCAGGCTCGCTCGCCTCCGGCGTGGCCGGCGCGCTGGTGCTCCGCGCCACCGCGGAGGTGAGGCCCGCGTGACGGGCGGCGGTCCTGTGGGGCCGCGCGCCACCGCCGCAGCGGGAGGAGGGACCCCGCCCTGCACCGAGCCCCGCGCGCGGATGCGGCCGAGAGTCCGACCCCCCACCAGAACGGACGAGCGCGCTTCACGCTGTGGAAGGTCGATCCCTATCCCTGCACGAGGAGCCTTCGTACGAAGACGAGCTTGCAGGCGAGCCTCATCGCCGTACTGGCCGGTTTCGCCAGCCTCGGGGTCCTTGCGGCCGGCGCCTTCGGCGTCATCACGGCGGCGCTGCAGGGCGCGAACGGCGCGATCCTCGCGTCTGCCGAGAGCGTGCGCGAGGCCGAGGAGGCGGCGATCGATCTGCTCGTGCACGCGCGCTCGCGCGATGCGCTCGTGCGCATGGATCACGAGCGGCGGCTCGCCTCGCACCTCGTCGACGCCGACCGGCTGCTCGCGACCCAGGAGGAGCACGCCGCGGCGCACGAGGCGGTCGACGCGGTCGGGGAGTACCTCCTCGCGAGCCGGATGGGCGCGCCTGGCATCGAGGAGCGGCTGGAGCGGGCCTACGCCGCGGTGGGGGCGCTCGTCGACGTGAACATCGCGCACGCCCGGGCGGCGCGCGCGAGCGCCGCCCGCTGGCAGCGGATCGCGAACGTCGCCGGGATCTCCCTCGCGCTCACCCTGGTGCTCGCGTCGGGGGTGCTGGGGTGGTGGCTGAAGACGCGGGCGCTCCGGCCGGTGCTGGAGCTCTCCGACGCGCTCGCGCGCTTCGGCGGGGGAGACCCGCTGGTGCGGGCGCGCGAGGTGGGACCGGAGGAGGTCGCTCGGATGGCGCGCGACTTCAACCGGATGGCGGACGCGCTCGCGCGGCAGCGTCAGGGACAGGCGGCGTTCCTCGCGAGCGTCGCGCACGACCTGCGCAACCCCATCTCCGCCCTGAAGCTCACCGCGGCGGCGGTGCCGCCCGGCGGTCCGTTGCCGCCGGAGGTGCGCATGCGGCGCGCGTTCGAGGTGGTGCGCCGGCAGGCGACGAAGCTCGAGCGGATGCTGAACGACCTCCTCGACACGGCGCGCATCGAGGCGGGCGAGGTCGAGATGCGCGTGGAGCGGGTGGACCTGCGTGAGCTCGTGCGCGCCGCGCTCGAGCTCTTCGAGGGCACCTCGCCGGGCCACCGGCTCGTGTCCGAGGTCCCCGATCACCCCGTGCCCGTCTACTGCGATCCGCTCCGGATCGAGCAGGTGCTCGCGAACCTGCTCTCGAACGCGATCAAGTACTCGCCCGCCGGGGGCGAGGTGCGGGCCACCCTGCGCGTGGCGTCCGGCGAGGCCGTGATCCAGGTGGCGGACCAGGGGATCGGGATCTCGGAGCGCGACCGGGCGACGATCTTCGAGCCGTTCCGGCGGACCGGCAGCCTGCGGTCGGCGGTGGCGGGCACGGGGCTCGGGCTCTACGTGGTCCGGCGGCTCGTCGAGGCGCACGCCGGCTCCGTCGCCGTCGCGAGCCTGGAGGGGACGGGCACGATCTTCACCGTCCGGCTGCCCCTCGCGCACGACGCGCCGCGGCTCGCCTCCGAGAACGAGTCGGCCGCGCCCGCGGCGCCCTGAGGCGACGGCGGACGCGGCCGGGGATCGATCGCCGAGGAGGACCGTCAGGGCACGATGAAGACGCCCTTCAGGTCCTCGGTCTGCGAGATGTACTGGGTGACCGGGCTCGAGGCGCCGGGCGGGGTGCAGAGGCCCTTCACCGACTTCACCTTGAACTGGTAGTAGCCGGGAGCGAGCGTGCCGGGATACGTGAACGTCGGCGTCCCTCCGCTCACGCCGGGGATCCGCGTGGGGGGGAGCACCTCGTTGCCGAAGGCGTCCACCACGGTGATCTCGTAGGCCGTCTCCGAGCTGTCGTCCACCCAGGAGAAGATGATCGGGCTGGCCGTGGTGAGGAGCTCCGGGCCGTCCGCGCCGGGAGAGATGACGTCGAGCGAGCCCGTGATCTTGAAGGTCTCGAGCGACACCGGCTGCGCGCCGGTCACGTCGAAGTGCACGAGCTCGGTCCCACCCTGGCAGACGTCCGGGTCGCGCACGAGGAAGTCGTTCTCGAACGCCGCGAGCGCGACGTAGCGGCCGGGCGGGACGCCCGCGATCTCGAAGGCGCCGTCGAGGTTCGGCGCCGTGCTCGGCCCGGGAGCGCGCAGGCCAGGGGGCGTCTCGCCGCGGAGGAGGGCAGGGTCGAAGGTGGACTCGACGACGAGGACCACGGACGTGCCCGTGCCGGCGCCGCGGTTCACGAGGCTGACCTGCCCGGTGACCTTCGCACCCGCCGCCCCGGAGACGAGGGAGAGATCCACGTCGGTCACCGCATCCGCGGCCACCGTCGCGGTCCGGGGAGCGTGGACCGCGCCGCGCGCGTACGCCTGGACCGTGTAGTCGCCGGGGGCGAGGTTGAAGATCGCGTAGTCGCCGTTGCGGTCGGCGAGCGCGCTCGACCCGGGTCCGCCCGCGGCGGGCTCCGCGACCACGAGCACGCCCGGCTGGTTCGCCGGGACCGCGGCCGTGCCGGAGATCGTCCCGGTGCCGGCGGAGGGGAGCTCGAGCAGGCCCACGTCGGTGGTCTGCGGGTCGGCGAGCTCGTAGCGCCCGTCCACGAGAGCGGCCGCGGCGGTGTTGACGGGCAGCGCCTCGCGGATGCCCGACGGGAACGTCGCGTATCCCGCCGCGTCGGCGCGGAGGAAGACGTCGCGCGCGACCGGCTTGCCGTCCTTCGACCGGGCGTTCGCGACCTGGATGCTGAAGTCGCCCGCGGCGTCGGTGATCGCGACGGTGCTGATGGGCGAGCGGTTCGCGTCGAGCGCGACCACGCGGGCGCTCTCGATGCCCGCGGCGGTGCCGAGGTCGAACACGTTGCCGCGGATGACGAGCGGCTGCGTGCAGAGGCTCGTCCCGCCCTCGAGCACCTCGCACACCTGGCCGGAGGCGCAGCCGGTCTGCTTGGCCACGTCACACGAGGACTTCTTGTCGGAGCCGCCGCAGGCGAGCGTCGCGGCGAGCGCCGCGGCGAGGGCGAGCGGGGTGAGGCGCTGAGGTCTGCGGAGCACGGAGTTCCTCCAGGATTCGGGCTTCATGCGTCCCTTCTTACAACGACACGGGCGGCCCGTCGCGCGCACGGCCGGCTGCCGGCCATGCGGCGATGAGCGGCGATGTGCCGCCATGTGCGCGAGCGATCCCCGCGGGCGCGACGCTCGCCGGCGCTGGCGCTCCGCTGATCGGGAGGGAAGACGTACCGGTGTGAGAGCGCTCGCCGCGATCATGGCGCTCGCGCCGATCTGCGGGGCCGTCCGCGCCGGCGCGGTGGACGCCCCCGCGGGCGCAGCCGCCGTGGCTCCGCCGCCCCTCGCGTGGCAGGAGCCGGCGCCGCTGGCGCGGCTGTTCCTCCAGCTCCCCTTCGAGGCGCCGGAGACGCTCGCGGCCCGGCGGCTCGCGCTCGAGCTGCGCCTGCTATACGCCAACAGCCTCCTCGTCGCGGAGAACGAGCGGTTCACCCTCGACGTCCACGTCGAGGCGGCGCAGCCCACGCTGTTCCTGCGCCGAGGGATCGCGCGCGGGGTCGAGGCGCAGCTCGCGGTGCCCTTCGTGGTGGACTCCGGCGGCTTTCTCGACCGGGCCATCGAGCTCGCGGAGCGCCTGTTCCACGCGTCGAACCCGCAGCGAAGAGGCCGTCCCCGGAACGTCGCCCGCTTCGAGCTCGCGCGCCGTGGGGGCGGCGAGGTCTCGCGGGACGGCCCGGGCGCCGGCGTGGGAGACGTCTGGGCCGGGCTCAAGGTGAGCGTCGCGAACCTGGGACGCGGAGCGCTCTCCGTGCGCGGCGCGCTCAAGCTCCCCACGGGAAGGCTGCCCTACGGGAGCGAGGAGCTCGATCTCGGCGCCAGCGTGCTCGCGGGCTTCCGCTGGACCGCGAGCGCGGTGCGACTCCAGCTCGACCTCGGGGTTCCCACCGCTCGCCTTCCGGAGGTGAACGTGACGACGCGACCCTACGGCGCGGCGAACCTGGGCTGGACGCTGGGCCTCGGGGAACGCGTGGCGCTCCAGGTCCAGGCGAGCGGCCATCTCTCGCCGCTCGCCGGCTCCGGCCTCGGCCAGGTCGACCGCGCGACGGCTTACGTGCTCGGGGGAGCGACGTTCGCGCTCGCCCGCCGCGTCGAGCTGCAGGCGGGGATCGCGGAGAACGTCTTCAGCCCGTACCGTGGGGCCGACCTCACGCTCCTCGTCGGGCTCCGGTCGCGGCCGTGAAGCCCGCCGCGGCGTCGCCGTCAGGTCCGCGTGAACGGCTCGATCCGCCCGCGCGCCGCGAGCTCCTGCGGGAGCAGCGCCGCGAGCAGCGCCTCGTGGACCGGCGCCGGTACGCCCGCGGCGCGGGCGAGGCGCACCACCGCCCCGGGCTGATCTTCGAGCTCCGACGGACGGGCCGCGCCGACGTCGCGCTGCATGGAGATCGTCCCGTCGGGCTGGACCCCGTCCACGCGCTTGAGCGCCCGGGCGGCGGCGTCCGGCGGGAGGGCCACGCCCCGCGCGCGGGCGAGCGCGGCGATCTCCTCCTGCGCCGCGGCGAGGAGGGCGCGGGTCTCGGGGACGGCGCGGAGGACGCCCACGGGGGCGCGCGTCACGGCGCCGATCGCCCCGAGCGGCTCGACGAAGAGGAACTTCTCCCAGATGGCGGTCTCGATCTCCGGGGTGACCGCCGCCTCCGCGCCCGCGGCCCTCAGGACCGCGGCGACGGCCTCGAGGCGCGGGGAGGGCGCCGCGGCGAGGGCGCCTCGCTCGCCCATGGCGAGGCGCGGGGGTGGCCCGACGTGCTGCACGCGCCCCGCGCCGGCGATCCAGGAGAGGACGTTGATGGTCCCGCCCGCGACGTGCTCGGGGCCGAGCGCCTCCGCAAGCCGGTCGGCCGCCTCCACGCCGTTCTGCAGCGGGACGGCGACGCCGCCCTGCGCGACGAGCGGCGCGAGGGAGGGGGCGACCTCCGTGATCTGCCACGCCTTCACCGCCACCAGCACCGCGTCGGCCGGTCCGAGCGCACCGGGCGCTGCGTCCGCGGCGACGCGCACGGTGAACGCGCCGAGCGACGAATCGACCGCGAGCCCGTCCCGCCGGATCGCCTCGAGGTGCGCGCCGCGCGCGACGACGGCGACCTCGACGCCCGAGCGGGCGAGCAGCCCCCCGAGCAGCCCGCCCACGCCCCCTGCTCCGACGACCACGATGCGCATCCGGGCTGTTTAGCAAAGCCGCCGCACGCCCGCACGTTCGCCGTGCAGCGGGCGCCGACACCGGCAGCCGCTCACGGCACGTCGGACTCCGGGCCGCCCTCGCCCTCGTGGCTCGCGAGGAGCGAGTAGAGGCGGCGCCGGGTGACGCCCAGCATCCGGGCGGCGTGCGTCTTGTTCCCGCCCGCGCGCTCGAGCGCGGCGTGGAGGAGCTCGCGCTCGAGCGCGTCGAGGCTGAAGCCCTCGACGAGCAGGTCGCCCACGCGGCGCGCGCGCTGCGCGGTCCCCGGGGCGACGTGCTCCGCCCGGAGCTCGTCCTCGCCGGCGAGGATGAGCGCCCGCTCGAGGACGTTCTCGAGCTCGCGCACGTTCCCCGGCCAGCGGTGCTGGACGAGCCGCTCGCGCGCGCTCGGGCCGAGCTTCTCGGGCGGCAGGCCGCGGGCGGCCAGGAAGCGCTCCGCGAGGGGGAGCACGTCCTCGCGCCGGTCCCGCAGCGGCGGCACCGCGATGGCGAACACGTTCAGGCGGTAGAACAGGTCCTCGCGGAAGGCGCCCTCCGCGACGGCGCCCGCGAGGTCGCGGTTCGTCGCGGACACGACCCGCACGTCCACCGTCCGCTCCTCGGTCGCGCCGAGCGGCACGAAGCGGCGATCCTGCAGGAAGCGCAGGAGCTTCACCTGCGTGGGCTGGGTGATCTCGCCGATCTCGTCCAGGAACAGGGTGCCGCGGTCCGCGGCGGCGAGGTGGCCGGCCTTGCGCTGGGTCGCGCCGGTGAAGGCCCCCTTCTCGTGGCCGAAGAGCTCGCCCTCGAGGAGCGTCTCCGGCAGCGCCGCGCAGTGCACCTCGACGAGCGGGCCGGCGGCCCGGCGCCCCTGGTAGTGGATGAACCGCGCGAGCTGCGACTTGCCCGTGCCGCTCTCGCCGAGGAGCAGCACGGTCGCGTCCGTCGCCGCGACCTGGCGGGCCGCCTGCAGCGCCGCGCGCATGGCGGGGCTCTCCGCGACGAGCTCGGGCGTGAGCCGGGCGACGAGCCGGGCCTCCCGCGCCTCGGCGCCGCGCTGCGAGACGAGGCGGCGGACGCGGAGCCGGAGCTCGTCCATGGAGAACGGCTTCGTCACGTAGTCGACGGCGCCCGCCTTCATCGCCTCGACCGCCGACTCGGCGGAGGCGTAGGCGGTCATGACGATCACGTCGGGCGGCTGCGGGAGGGCCCGCGCGGCGCGCAGCACGGCGAGCCCGTCCACGTCTGGCATGCGCAGGTCCGTGACCACGAGGTCGAAGCGCGAGGCCGCGAGCCGGACGAGCGCGTCGCGCCCGGAGGTGGCGCGCTCGAGCTCGTGTCCGTCGAGCTCCAGCATCTCGGCGACGAGCTTCCCGAGCTTCGGCTCGTCGTCCACGACCAGGATCCGCGCCATGAGAGGCTCCTATCCAGTGCTCCGGGGCAGGCGCACCTCGAACGCAGCGCCCGGCCCGGGCCCCGCGACGAGCCGCAGCTCGCCGCCGTGCCGCTCCACGATCCTGCGCGCGATGGCGAGCCCCAGCCCCGCGCCGTCCTTGCGCCCCGTCGCGAACGGCTCGAACAGCCGCGCGCGCAGCGCGGGATCGATCCCGCGCCCGTCGTCCCGCACCTCGAGGACCACCGCGCCGTCCACGGCCGACCCCCGGATCTCGATTCGCCTGGCGCCGGCCTCGGCGGCGTTCTGGAGGAGGTTCGAGAGCACCTGCCGCAGGCGCGCGGGATCGGCGCGCACGGGGAGCGGCGGGACCGCGAGCCGGACCTCCACCCGCGGGTGGGAGCGCGCGAGCCCGCGGGCGGCCTCGTCCGCCACCGCGGCCGCGTCCAGCTCCGCGGGCGAGATCGACGGCTCGCGCGCGAGGTCGAGGAAGTCGTCGGTGAGCCGCCGGAGCCGCTCGACCTCGCCGAGCACGTCCTCCAGCGCCTCCCGGTCGCGCGGGCCGAGCGCGCCCGCGGTCCGCTCGCGGACGAGCTCGACCGCACCGCGGATCACGCCGAGCGGGTTGCGGATCTCGTGGGCGACCATGGCCCCCATCCGCGCGAGGGCGTCGCCGCGCGCGGCCCGCTCTGCGCCGACGCGGCGCTGCGCCTCGCCGCGCGCCCAGTGGATCCCGAGCGCGGCCAGGCTCAGCGCCCCGAGCACCGAGACGACGACCGCCACGAGGAGCGCACGCCGGACCCCCGCCCGCGCCTGCGCGAACGACTCGCCCGCCTCGAGGGCCAGCACCGCGCGGGGGGCGTCCGGTCCCCGGATCGGGAAGTAGCCGGTCGCGACGGGCAGGTCGCCGACGGCGTACCCGAACGCGATCGAGGCCTCGCCGCGGAGCGCGCGCGCGACGCGACCCGCGTCCACGCGCAAGAGGTCCGCCCGCGCACCCGCGGGCCCGGTCGCGTCGGCGAGCACGACGAGCTCCGGCGAGAGCACGTACGCTCCCTCGAGCGCGTTCGCCGTCATGATGGCGCGCAGGCGCTGGGAGGTCGGGGGGACGTCGGCGAGGAGCTCGGCCGCGGCGGTGCCCGCGCCGCGGAGCCGCTCCTCGAGGACCCGATCGAGCGCGCCAGTCGCGGAGCGATGCAGGGACAGCGTCGCGGTGAGCGCGACGGCGAGGCCGACGGCGGCCGCGGCGAGGGGAATGCGCGCGAGGGACACTACCGTCCCAGCGTGTAACCGATCGCCACCGAGGGCGCGACCTGGTCGTAGGAGAGGGCGTCGACGTTGGACAGCGCGTGCCGGCCGACGACGCCCGCCCGCGCGATCCAGCGGTCGGCGAGATCCACCTCAAGGAACGTCGCGCCGTCGAGGTAGGTGTCGCGGCGCCGGGCGCCGAGCGCGGCGTCGAACGCGTCGTAGGACCGGAAGGTGAGCCCGAGATCGACCCCCAGCCGGGCGCGCCCGAGGAGGACGCGCGCCTCGGCGCGCGGGCCGTGCTCCCAGAAGGAGAGGACGGGCTCGTCCGCGGCGTCCCGCGCGCCGGCGTACGCGACGCCGAGCCGGAGCCGCGAGGTCGCGTCGAGCGAGGCGCGCGCCTCGGCCCGCTGCAGGACTCCGGAGAACGGCGACCAGTTGCCGGCGTAAGACTCGAAGCGCACGGCGTAGCTTCCGGTCACGGCCGCCCGGCCGCGGCGCAGCCAGCCCGAGGCGAGGAGCCGATGGGCGCCCAGGTAGTCCTCTCCGCCGAGGGCCCGGTGCGCGTACTCGTACTCCGCGGCCGCGCCACGGTTTCCGGCGCGGAGCTGCCAGCCGGCGGCCGCCTCGACCCCGCCCAGATCGTACGCGTCGAGCCGGGCGAGCTCGTGCCAGAGCCCGCCGGCGCGCAGGTACGGACCGCGGGCGCCTCGCGGGCGCCACAGGGCCGAGGCGGAGAGCGACGCCGTGCCGTCGGACCTGGGCGCGACGCCTTCGGGGCCGCCCGGGCCCAGGTTGACGTTCGAGTCCCAGCCGGACTCGGCGAGGAACGACAGGACGAGCCGGCCATCTCTCCGGGCGAGGCGGGCGAGATCCAGGGCGGGGCTCGCGAGCGCCGGGTTCGCCGCCGCGCCCTCGAGGAGCGACGCGGCCCGCGTCCCGTCGCCGGCGCGCAGCGCGACGAGCCCCAGGTAGAAGCGCGCCTCCTCGCGGTGCGCGGGCTCCCGCTCGGCCGCGCGCAGGAGCCGCTCGGCGGATGCGTCGTCGCCCAGCTCGTAGCGGGCGATGCCGCCGAGGAGCGCGGCCGGGGCGCTGCCATCCGCGGCGAACGCCGCCTCGAACGCGCGCGCCGCGCCCGCGAGATCCTCCGCGTCGAGCTTGCGGAGGCCCTCCTGGAACGGGTCCTCGCCGCGGGCGGCGCAGAGCCGCGCGAGCGCGGCGCGCGAGGCCGCGTCGACGGGATCGCGCGCGAGCGCCTCGCGGTACGCCGCCGCGGCGCTGTCCCGCGCCCCCGCGGCGAGCTCGGAGTCGCCGACGGCGCGGTAAGCCTGCGCGGCGGCCGGATCGGGCGGGAGCGGCTCGACCGGCGCGCAGGGATCCATGGCGGCGAGCGCGAGCGAGAGGAGGGGAGCGAGCACCTCAGCCTCCGTTCCGCGGCGTGACGTCGCCGTCCGGGTCCGCGGCTCGCGTCGTGCCGGCTCGCGTCGCGAGCGCGTCCGCCTCCCGGCAGTAGGCCGCGGCGAGCGCAGCGCGGCCTTCCGCGCGGCGGGCCTGGCAGCGGGCGCGGTACCAGGCGAGGGTCGTCTCCGAGGGGGCCGCCGCGAGGGCGGGGGCGAGCTCGGCGCGGATGGCGCGCGCCTGCTCGGCGATGCGCGGGCCGGAGCGGTCGCCGAGGCCCGCGAGGAGCCGGTCGGCGCAGGTGTAGAGCCGGGCGCCGTAGCAGGCCAGGGCGCGGTAGTAATCGTGGAGCGGAAGGCCGCCGTCGCCGGCGGTCTCGAACGTCTCGACCGCCTCCTCGAAGCGGTCGAGCTTCACGAGCGCCGCGCCCGCGTACCCGGCTGCCTCCGGCTCCCCGAGCTTCTCGGCGACGCGGAACTCGACGAGCGCCGCGTCGTAGCGCTCGGCCCGGAAGTGCGCCGCTCCGGCGAGGAGATGCGACTCGGCGCCGCCCGCCGGCGCGTTCGCGGCGACCAGGACTGCGAGGGCGGCGGCCTGCAGCACGACGACTCCGCTCATCTCCCGCCCATGTGGCCGCCGTCCATGCCACCGCCCATGTGACCGCCTTCCATCCCGCCGTGCATCTCGCGCGTGCGCACCGCCCCGGCCGCGTCGCGGCAGTCACCCGCCGAGTCCCCCGGGTGCATCCCGCTCCGGTGGCCCGCGTCGGCCCCGTGGTCGCGGTCGCGACCGACGTGGCGCGCGCGCTGCTGCTCGCCGTGACGGGCGGCGCGGTCGTGGGCGGCCCGCGAGGCCTCCTCGCGGCGCTCCCGCTCGGCGCGGGCACCCGGTGCCATCAGGTCGCCGTCGGGGAGCGAGGGCGGGCGCTCCGGAAGCGACGCGCGCTCGAGCAGGGCCTCCCGGACCGCCTCGTGGGCGGCGCGCATCGTCTCGTCGTCGGCGGAGGCGGCGAGAGGGCCGAGCGCGGCGGCGAGGGCGAGGGCGGCGAGGGGGGCTTGGCGCATGGACTCATTCTCCTGGGAGCCGCCCGCGGCGGCAACGATGCGAAAAGCACGCTTCGTGCCGCTCGCAACCCGGCGCGGACGCCGGGGATTCGCCCCGCCGGTGTCCCGTGCAGTACGGTCGAGCGTACCGGATGGTACGGTGCCGCGTGCCCCGGCCGCGCTCACATCCGCCTGAAATGCAGCCGTTTCGGGGCTGCGGCAGCGGTGGCACGCCGACTGCGATGGAGAGGGGTCGCGGCGCGCCGGAGCACGCCGCGGCCCGGAGCCGGAGGCGAGCGCCTCTCCGCGGAGTACCTCGCTCGCAAGAGGTAGAGACGTGAGGACGAAGAGCTGGATGTTCGGGATCGTCGCCGCGCTGGCGAGCGCGTGCGGCGGCGCGGAGAGCGGCGGAGTGGACACGCAGGTCCAGGCGTACCAGGCGGCGCGGGGGGACCTCGCGACGGCGGTCCAGACCTACCAGTCCGAGGCGTCCACGGCGAGCACCACCGACGCCTGCCAGGCGGCGCAGGCGCGGTACGGCGCGGCCGCCGGCCCGGCGCTGGAGCGCATGCGCCAGATGAGCGGCGCGCTCGCGGGCGACGGCCAGCACATGGGTGGGACGAGCGGAATGGGCATGACCGGCGGGATGGGCATGCAGAGCGGCGGCGCCGATCTCTCCTGCGGCGTCGCGGCGATGACGACGGAGCTCGCCCGCCACCAGGCGGTAGCGTGCGCCGGGGACGCCCTCGCGAACCACGCGGAGATGCAGCAGCACCTCTGTCAGATGAGCGGCTGGCTCGAGCAGCAGCGCGTGCGCTGCCAGGCGATGCTGGGCGAGGGCACGGGGCCGGGCGCCTGCCTGGCGAACCCCGACGGGACGTACGCGATGGGCGCCTGCGCCGACGGCACCGCATGTCCGTACGCGTGCGACGGCACCGCCGGCGTGCAGCCCGCCGCGGCACCCTGAGCGACGGGCGGAGGACGCCGGCCGCCCCGCGCGGCCGGCGTCCTCTCAACGTAGCCGCAGGATCCGGATCCCGCCCACGAGCACCATGGCGGCGACCGCAGCGCCGACCGCGAGGTCGGGCAGCCGGGAGCCGGTGATCGCGACGAGGGCGCCCGCGAGGATGACGCCCAGGTTCGCGAGCACGTCGTTCGTCGAGAAGATGACGCTCGCCTTCATGTGCGCGCCCCCGTCGCGGTGGCGCGACACGAGGAGGAGCGAGGAGACGTTGGCGGCGAGCGCGAGGAGCGAGATCCCCATCATGGCGGGGGCCTCGGGCGCGCTGCCCGCCGCGAGCCGCCGCACGACGTCCCCGAGCGCCCCCAGCGCGAGCGCGGCCTGCAGCCAGCCGGAGACGTGCGCGGCCCGGACCTTGAGCGCCGCGGGCTTCCCGACGGCGTAGAGCGCCAGCGCGTACACCGCCGCGTCGGCGAGCATGTCGAGCGAGTCTGCGACGAGCCCCATCGACTGCGCGAGCCAGCCGGACACGAGCTCCACCGCGAACATCGCGGCGTTGATCGCGAGGACCGCGCGGAGCGTCCCCGCCTCCCGAGCGTCCGTGTCCACCGCGCCGGCGCTCGCTGCCGCCGCCTCGCTCCGAAGGACCACTGCGCCGAGCCCGAGCGGCACGAGGCGGGCGAGGAGCGCGGAGGCGTCGCCCCCGTGCACGACGGCGACCTCCCGCGCGGCGAGGTCGAAGCGGAGCCCTCCGATCTCGGCACCGTCGAGCGCCATCCGGATGAGCCGCTCCTCGGACGGACAGTCCATCTTCGGGACCGAGAACAGGGTGCGGCGCAGCGTCACGGGGTGAGGGGAGCCCATCGGCCGTTCGTTACCGCGTCCGCGCCGTGATGGCCACCTTCGCACCGCCAGCCCGCGGGGGAACCCGCTCGCCGCCGCGACGGGAGAGGCGACCGCCAGGCGCCTGGATTAGCACCCGGGCATGGCGCTTCGGATCGAGGACTACGCGCTCGTCGGGGACATGCAGAGCGCCGCCCTCGTCGGCCGCGACGGTTCGGTGGACTGGCTGTGCTGGCCGCGGTTCGACTCGGATGCGTGCTTCGCCGCGCTGCTCGGTGGTCCGGACGACGGGCGCTGGCGCATCGCGCCGAGCCTCGCGCCGCGCCGCGTGACGCGGCGCTACCACCCCGGCACGCTCGTGCTCGAGACGGACTTCGAGGTGGACGGCGGGCGTGTCCGCCTCGTCGACTGCATGCCGCCGCGCGCGGACGTGCCCGACCTCGTGCGCGTCGTCGAGGGCGTCGAGGGGCGCGTCGCGATCGACTTCGAGCTGCGGCTCAGGATGGAGTACGGCGCGCGCCGCCCCTGGCTGCGCCGGCTCGACGGCGGGGTCGAGGCGCTGGCGGGACCGGACGCGGTGCTGCTCCGCTCGCCGCTCGCGTGCGAGCTCGAGGACGCTTGCGCGCGGCGCACCTTCGAGGTCGAGGCGGGGCAGCGGGTGCCCTTCGCGCTCACCTGGTTCCCCTCGCACCGCGCGCCGCCGCGCCCGATCGACCCGCTCGTCCAGCTGGAGAACACCGAGCGGTTCTGGGCGGGCTGGGTCGCGCGCTGCACGCACGAGGGCCCGTGGCGCGACGAGGTCATCCGGTCCCTGGTCACGCTCAAGGCGCTCACGTACGCGCCCACGGGAGGCCTCGTGGCGGCGGCCACGACCTCGCTGCCCGAGCGGCTCGGCGGCGTGCGCAACTGGGACTACCGCTACTGCTGGATCCGCGACGCCACCCTCGCGCTCACCGCGCTCGTCGACGCGGGCTATCGCGAGGAGGCGGCGGCGTGGCGGGACTGGCTCCTCCGCGCCGTCGCGGGCGATCCGGAGAAGCTGCAGATCATGTACGGCCTCGCCGGGGAGCGGCGGCTCGACGAGCGGGAGGTGCCGTGGCTCGCGGGGTACGAGGGCTCGCGACCGGTGCGGGTCGGCAACGCCGCGCACCGCCAGCTCCAGCTCGACGTCTACGGCGAGGTGATGGACAGCCTGTTCCAGGCGGAGGAGGCCGGCCTCTCGCCGCGGCCCGAGGGGTGGCGCATGCAGCGGGCGCTGCTCGAGGCGCTCGAGGGGCGCTGGGACGAGCCGGACGAGGGGATCTGGGAGGTGCGCGCCGGGCGCCAGATGTTCACGCACTCGAAGGTGATGGCGTGGGTCGCGTTCGACCGCGCCATCCGGGCGGTGCGCCGGTTCGGGCTCGAGGCCCCGGTCGAGCGCTGGCGGGCGCTGCGCAAGCAGATCCACGAGGAGGTCTGCCGGCGCGGCTACGACGTCGAGCGTGGCGCGTTCGTGCAGCGCTACGGCGCGAAGGACCTCGACGCGAGCCTGCTCGTCATCCCGGTGGTCGGGTTCCTGCCCCCGCGGGACCCGCGCGTGCTCGGGACCATCGACGCGATCGGGCGCGAGCTCGTGGACGACGGCCTCGTGCGCCGCTACGACACCGCGACCACGCCCGACGGGCTGCCGCCGGGGGAGGGGATCTTCCTCGCCTGCTCGTTCTGGATGGTGGACGCGCTCGCGCTCGCCGGGCGGCGGGACGAGGCGGTGCGCCTGTTCGAGCGCGTGAGCAGCCTCGCGAACGACGTGGGGCTGCTCAGCGAGCAGTACGACCCGGGCGCGCGGCGGCTCGTCGGGAACTACCCGCAGGCGTTCAGCCACATGGCGCTCGTCGGCAGCGCCGAGGTGCTGGCCCGCGGGTGCGGGCCCGCGAGCCGGCGGTCGCGCTGAGCGGTGCGCGCCGGGCTCGCGGTCCCGCGTGAGGCGCGCTACGGTCCCCGGTAGACGGTGAGGCCGCCGTTCGCGCCCTTCCAGGTCGCCATGTGGCTGAAGTAGACGATCCGGCCGTCCACGCCCGCGTAGGCGTCGATCTGGATCGAGCCGACCGGGTTCTGCTGCGCGAAGAGCGGGGCGGTCTTCGGGACCGGGAACGTCCAGGCGCCGTCCTTGTAGCGGCCGATGACGCCGTAGCCGAGGCCGGCCCAGACAGAGCCGTCCTTCGGGTCGCAGGCGACCGAGTACACCGCGCACACGGACGTGCCGGCCTCGTCCCAGCAGTACTCCGGCGGGATGGCGACGTGCTCGAACACGTCGTCCAGGAGCGGCTCGCCCGGCGCGCGGCGCGCGAGCCCGTGGATCTCGGAGGCGATCCAGAGCGTCCCGTCCGGGCAGAAGGAGATCGAGCTCACCGCGTCCTGGTAGGCGGGGTTGTTCGCCCAGAACTCGGTGGCGGACGTGAAGATCGGGTCCGGCCAGACGTCGTAGAACCCGGTCCAGGCCGACCAGTCGCCGTCCTTCGGCGGGAACATCGGCGCGTTCCAGCCGTCGGCGCGCGCCCCCGCGCCCTTCTTCACCGCGAGCCGGATGCCGTTCGCGGCCCACGGATCCCCCGTCGTCGGGTCGATGGCGAGGGCGGTGGCGGTGCCGGTGATCATCTCCCCGCCCGGCTTCCGGGGGACGCCGTTCTCGTAGATGACGCCGCGGAGATCCGGGTGATCGTGCTCCCACACGTCCTGCGCGGCCTCGAAGCCGGGGTACTTCGTGGCGTCCACGTGCCAGCCGCGCTCCGCGGCGTTCGCGATGAGGACCGAGAACGAGCCGTGCGAGCCGGCGAACCAGACGTCCCCGTAGTGTGAGCCGCGCGCGGTGTCGTGCTCGACCGCGATGCGGTGCACCTGGCGGACCTTCTTGCGGCCGAGGTTCCAGAAGTCGTAGGCGCCCGTCTCGTTCACGCGCTCCGGGGGCGCCGCGATGAACACGTGCCGCGCGCGCGCGAGCGTGCCCGCCGCCGCGTCGAAGTCGACCACGTCCGCTCCGCCCGACGACATCCACCACTCCGGGTCGAGGTCGCCGTCGGTGCCCATCCCCATGAAGCCGAGCACCGCGCGGCCCGGCGCGGCGCCGGCGACCGAGATGACGGGGCACAGCAGCGTCTGCGCCTCGTCGCAGTTCGTGGTGAGCCCCGCGGACTTCGCGTCGAAGGCCTTGAACTCGGCGTCGGAGCGCGCCTTCGCGAACACCGCCGCGCCCGCCGCCACGTACACGTTGCCGGCCTCGTCGGGCGACGCGTCGTAGACCCCGACCTTGTCTCCCTCGGCGGCGTAGAACGACCAGCTGCCGACGGTGGCCGGCGCCGCGAGCGTCACCGCCGGCTGAGCGTCGGGCGGCGGCACGACGACGGGAGGATCCACCGGCGGCTGCACCGGCGGAGGCACCACCGGCGGAGGCTGCTCCTGCGGCTGCTTCGCGCCGTCGCCGCCACCGCCGCCACACGCCGCGAGGAGGGTGGCTGCCACGAAGACCCACTTCCTGCCGAGACGTCCGCTCACTCCGCTTCCCCTTTCGACGACGCGCCGCTCGCCCTGCCGTCACACGAGCGGCTTCACGTCGGGACGCTGAGCGTCGCGCCGCGCGCGAGCAACTGCCGCCACGGGACGGCCCCACGGCCGAGGCACGCAGGGGGATTCCCGTCCCGGGGGCTTGCTGCCGGCGAGGCGCAGAACGGTGGGCGGAACTCCGCCCCCGCGAGTCCTCGACGAGGTCCCGACGCGACCGACCAGGCTCCCGCCGGCTGACCGGCGGATCGACCGAGCGGCGCTCGGATGCTTGCGGCCCGGCCCTCCGGTCGCCTACGGTGAATGCCCCGTCTGGAGGCGTCGTGGACCCGGAAGGAAAGCGCGAATCCGTCCTGCTCGTCCGCGCCGGCGGGCGTGCGTGCGCGATCCCGCTCTCCCAGGTGATCGAGACCCTGCGTCCGCTCCCCACGACGCCGTGCGCGGGGCTCCCGCCGTTCGTGCTCGGGGGCGCCGTGGTGCGCGGCGCGGCCGTCCCCGTGGTGGAGCTCGGCGCGTTCCTCGGCGTCGCCCCCGCGCCGGCGACCCGCTTCGTCCTCGTCCGCTGCGGCGCTCGTCCCGCCGCGCTCGCGGTGGACTCCGTCACGGGCGTCGCGTCGATCGCCGGCGGGGACCGGACGGCGACGCCGCTCCTCGGCGCCGCGGACGGCGGCGCCATCGAGGCGCTCGGCGCGCTCGACGGCGAGCTGCTCGTCCTCCTGCGCGCGGCGCGGATCGTGCCGGACGGCGCGTGGCGCGCCATCACCGGGCAGGAGGACGTCGCGTGATCGGCCCGGCCCGCCCGGATCAGGTGGAGCGCTTCCGCCGCGCGCTGGGCGCCCGGCTCGGGCTGCGGTTCGACGACGACAAGCTGGACCTCCTCGCGCAGGTCGCGGGCGAGCGGGCCGAGGCGACCGGGGTCCGGTCCATCGACGCGTACGTCGCGCGGCTCTCGACGGACGCGAGCGGCGACGAGGTCCGGGCCCTGGCCGAGCGGCTCACGGTCGGCGAGACCTACTTCTTCCGGAACACCAACGACATGGAGGCGTTCACGGGCGCGGTGCTGCCGGACCGGGTGAGCCGGCGCGGCGTCGACCGCCGGCTCCGGCTCCTGTCCGCCGGGTGCGCCTCGGGCGAGGAGCCGTACACGCTCGCGATGCTCGTCCGCGCTACGCCGCAGCTCGCGTCCTGGGACGTGCGCGTGCACGGGATCGACGTCAACCCGGCCGCGATCGCCCGGGCGCGCGAGGCGCGCTACTCGGCCTGGTCGCTGCGGCAGACGTCGCCCGCGCTGCGCGCCCGCTTCTTCCGCCCGGAGGGCCGCGACTTCCGAGTGGTCGACGACGTGCGGGCCCTCGTCACGTTCGAGGAGCGGAACCTCGTCGACGAGGATCCCGAGCTGTGGGCGCCCGGGAGCTGGGACGTCGTCTTCTGCCGGAACGTCGTCATGTACTTCTCGCCCGAGGTGTTCCGGCGCGTGGTCGCGCGGATCGCCGGCGCGCTCGTGCCCGGCGGCTATCTCTTCCTCGGCCACGCCGAGACGCTGCGCGGCGTCTCGACCGACTACCACCTGCGGCAGTCGCACGGGACCTTCTACTACCAGTCCCGGGGCGCCGACGAGCGCGGGCTCGCGCCCGCCCTGACGCAGGAGGAGCTCCCGGCGCCGACGCCCCCGCCCGACGCGCGGACGGCGTGGGTGCAGGCCATCCAGGACGCCTCGGAGCGCGTCGCCCGGTTCGCCGCGGCGGCGCGCGCGCCCGCGCCGCGGGACGCACCTGCCGGGCAGGACGCCCCGCCGGCCCAGGCCGACGCGGCCCCGTCCGCCGACGGCGCGCGCGTCGCGCTCGCGCTCGAGCTCCTGCGGCGAGAGCGGTTCGCCGACGCCCTCGCCGCGCTGGGCCCGCGGCCGGCCGCCGGCGAGGAGGACGTCGACGCGCTGCTCCTCCGCGCGGTCCTCCTGACGAGCAGCGGCGACCTGGCGGGCGCGGAGCACGTCTGCGCGCGCATCCTCGAGCGCGACGAGCTCAACGCCGAGGCCCACTACCTCCGCGCGCTCTGCCGCGAGCACGCGGGCGACCCGCTCGCCGCCGCGGACCACGATCGCTACGCGCTCTACCTGGACCCGACGTTCGCGATGCCGCGCCTCCACCTCGGCCTCCTCGCGAAGCGCGCCGGCGATCTCGAGCTCGCGCGTCGGGAGCTCGCGCGCGCCCGCGTGCTGCTCGCCGGCGAGGACGGGTCGCGCATCCTCCTGCTCGGCGGCGGGTTCACGCGCGAAGGGCTGCTGGAGGTGTGCCGCGCCGAGCTCGGCGCATCCGGGGGGACGGCGTGAGCGACGAGACGACCCTCGAGGGAACGGTCGCCGCGCTGCGGGCGGCCTTCGACGCCGCGTTCGCGGCGCCCTCCCAGGGGGCACGGCGCGATCTGGTCCCGCTGCTCGCGCTCCGCGCGGGCGGCGCCGAGCTCGCGGTCCGCGTGCTCGAGAGCGCCGGGCTCCTCCCGGCGAGGGTCGTCGTGCCGGTCCCGAGCCGGCGGCCCGAGGTGCTCGGCGTCTGCGGCCACCGCGGGGCGGTCCTGCCCGTGTTCAGCCTCGCCCGGTTGCTCGGGCTCCCCGACGCCGGCGAGGCGCCGCGGTGGATGCTGCTCGCTGGCCGCGAGGAGCGGGTCGCGCTGGCGTTCGAGGCGATCGAGGGGCACGTGCTCGTGCCGCCGTCGGCGCTGCAGCGGGCGGCGGGGGAGGGGCTGGGCCACCTCCCGGAGATCGCGGAGCTGGGCGGCGCGGGGCGTCCGGTGGTGAGCCTCCCATCGGTCCTGCGCGCCATCACGGAACACCGACCTGGAGAGTGACATGGAGCGAAGGCTCACGTTCTCGCAGAAGCTCGCGCTGGGGTTCGCCCTCGTCGTCGTGGTCGCGCTCGCGATCGCGGGCGTCGCCGTCCTCTCCCTCCGCGAGACGGTGGCGAGCAAGGACGCGGTCATCGAGCTCGCGGCGCGGCGGCTCGTGAGCGCCGAGCGCCTGAACGCGATGAGCTTCAGGAAGGCGGCGGAGGCGCGGGCGTACGTCATGACGAACGACGCGCGCTACCTCGAGGCGATGCGGACGGCGCGGGGGGAGATGCGCCGCGTCCTCGACGAGCTGCTCGCGCAGGAGCACGACGACGCGCTCCGCCGGCTGCTCGACGAGGTCGCCCGCGTCGAGGGGGAGCACGGGGCCGCGGTGGACGCGATCCTCGCGGACGCTCCCCGGGAGAAGCTCGAGGTCTCGGCGGCGCGGCTCGAGCGGGACGTGAGGCCCCTGCGCGAGCGGCTCAACGCCGCGGTCGAGACCTACATCGCCCGGCAGCGCGAGCTGCTCGAGGCGCGGCGGCGCCAGTCCACCGAGGCGGCGGCCGACGCGAGCCGGGTGGTGGTGGTCCTCTCGGTCGCCGGCGTCGCCCTCGCGGCCGCGCTCGCGATCCTGCTCGGGCGCACGCTCTCGCGCCAGATCGCCGGGGCGGTCCGCCACGTGGAGACGTCCTCCGCCGAGCTCAAGGCGGCCGCGGGCCAGCAGGCGACCGGCGCGAAGCAGCAGGCGAGCGCGATGGCCGAGATCACGACCACCATCAACGAGCTGCTCGCGACCTCGCGGCAGATCTCGGAGAGCTCCCAGCGCGTCGCGTCCATCGCGTCCGACACCGCCTCCGCCGCCCGGACCGGGGATCACGCGGTCCAGCGCAGCCAGGAGGCGGTGGGGGGCATCCGCCGCCAGGTGGAGCTCATCGTCGATCACATGCTCGACCTCGGCCGCAAGTCGCAGCACATCGGCGGCGTCGTCGAGATCATCAACGAGCTCGCCGAGCAGACCAACATCCTCGCCATCAACGCCACCATCGAGGCGGCGGGCGCGGGCGAGGCGGGGAAGCGGTTCCAGGTGGTCGCCGAGGAGATCCGCAAGCTCGCCGACCGCGTCGCCGGCTCGACGAAGGACATCCGCGTGCTCGTGGACGAGGTCCGGGCCGCGGTGAACACGACGGTGATGGCCACGGAGAGCGGCTCCAAGGCAGCCGAGGCGGGCGCGCGCCAGTTCGCGGAGCTGGCCGCCGCGTTCTCCCAGATCGCGCGCCTCGTCGGCTCGACCACCGACTCCGCCCGCGAGATCGAGCTCTCCACGAAGCAGCAGGCGACCGCGGTCGAGCAGGTGAACGAGGCGATCGCGAACGTCGCGCAGGCGACGCGCGAGGCGGAGGCGAGCTCCGGGCAGTCCCTGCAGACCGCCTCCGAGCTCGCGGCGATGTCCCGCGACCTCGCCCGGCTCGTGCAGAAGCGCGACGCCGCGTGAGCGCGATGGCCCGCGATCGCTACAAGTACTTCCGGATCGAGGCGCGCGAGCTGCTCGACGGGCTCTCGCGCGGGCTCCTCGAGCTCGAGCGGTCGCCGGAGGACCGCGCGGTGGTCGCGCGGCTGCTCAGGCTCGCGCACACGCTCAAGGGCGCGGCGCGGGTGGTGCAGATCCAGGGGATCGGCGACCGCGCGCACGCGGCCGAGGACGCGCTCGCCGCGCACCGCGACGCGGGCGACCCGCCCGTGCCTCGCGAGCGGACGGACGAGCTCCTGCGCCTCGTGGACGAGATGTCCGCCGCGGTCACCGCGCTCGATCAGCCGTCGCCGCCGCCCACCGCGCCCGCGCCGGGGGACGCGGCGCCCTCCGCGCGCCCGGACGGGCCGATCCGCACCGTGCGCGTCGATCTCCACGAGGTGGACGCCGTCGTCGAGACCACGCTCGAGGCGGGCGTCCACCTCGCGACCCTCCGGCGGCAGCTCGGGACGCTCGATCACGCGAAGGAGATCGCGCGGGCCCTGGCCGATCAGCTCTCGGTGCGGCGCGGCGAAGGCGGCCCGCCGCCCGCGCGCCTGCGGCCGCTCGTCGACGAGCTCGCGCGGACGCTCGATGGGGCGCACCGCGCGCTCGACGTCCGGGCGGATCAGGCCGAGCGCGAGCTCGGAGAGGTCCGGCACGCCGCCGACAGGCTCCGGCTCCTGCCGGCCAGGGCCATCGCGGGGCCGCTCGAGCGCGCGACCCGGGACGCCGCGCGCGCGCTCGAGCGCACGGTGACCTTCGAGCTCGCGGGCGGCGGCGTGCGCGTGGAGGCGAACGTCCTCACGGCGATGCGCGAGGCGCTCCTGCACGCGGTGCGCAACGCCGTGGCGCACGGGATCGAGCCGGCGGCCGAGCGCGCCGCGCGCGGGAAGGCCGCGCCGGGCCGGGTCCGGATCGAGGTAGAGCGGCGCGGGACGCGGGTCGCGTTCCGCTGCGTGGACGACGGGCGCGGGGTCGATCTCGAGGCGGTCCGGGCCGCCGCCGCGCGCAAGGGGCTCGTCTCCGCCGCCGACTCTGCCGCGCTCGACGACGCGGCGCTCACCGCGCTCCTCCTGCGAGGCGGCCTCTCGACGAGCGCCACCGTCACGGACGTCGCCGGGCGCGGGGTGGGGCTGGACGTCGTGCGCGACGTCGCCGCGCGCCT
Organism: Anaeromyxobacter sp. SG17; assembly: GCF_022690695.1. Classification (NCBI taxonomy): domain Bacteria; kingdom Pseudomonadati; phylum Myxococcota; class Myxococcia; order Myxococcales; family Anaeromyxobacteraceae; genus Anaeromyxobacter; species Anaeromyxobacter sp. SG17. The sequence continues at coordinate 61,679 of NZ_JALCYX010000007.1, read as the reverse complement.
TCACGCGGAGGTCGCGATCCGCACCGAGCGCGGGCGCGGGACGCAGGTGGAGGTGGTCGTGCCCGAGTCGCTCACGGCCCTCACCGCGCTGCAGGTGGAGGCCTCGGGGGCGGTGGCGGCGGTGCCGCTCGACGCCGTCCGGAGCGCGACGTTCCTCGAGAGCGACCGCGTGGCGCACACGGCCGAGGGGGCGGCCGTCGCCCTCGGCGGCGCGCTCCTGCCGTTCGTTCCGCTCGCGAGCGTGCTCGGCCGCCCTCGGCCGTCCGGCTCCCGCCGCGCCTGGTCCGCGGTGGTCGTCGAGGCGGCGGGGGGACGCATCGTCCTGGGGACCGATCGCCTGGTGGGCACCGCGGAGGTCGTGGTGCGCCCGCTGCCGGCGTACCTGCGGCTCGATCCGGCCGTGGCGGGCGCGGCGCTCGACGGCGAGGGGAACCCGCGCCTCGTCCTCGATCCGGCAGGGCTCGTCGCGGCGGCGCGGGGCCGCTCCACCCAGGTGGAGGAGGCGCGCGCGCCGCGGGCGCCGATCCTGGTCGTCGACGACTCGCTCACGACGCGCATGCTCGAGCAGAGCATCCTCGAGTCCGCGGGGCACGAGGTGGACCTCGCCGTCTCCGCCGAGGAGGCGCTCGAGAAGGCGCGCACCCGGAGGTTCGGGCTCTTCCTCGTCGACGTCGAGATGCCCGGCATGGACGGGTTCGAGTTCGTGCGCGTGACGCGCGCGGACCCCCGGCTCTCGTCCACCCCGGCGATCCTCGTGACGTCCCGGGGGGCGCCGGAGGACCGGGCGCGCGGCCTCGCCGCGGGGGCGAGCGCGTACGTGGTGAAGAGCGAGTTCGATCAGGCGCGCCTGCTCGCGACCATCGAGGAGCTCCTGGGGTGACCGTGCCGATACGCGTGCTCGTCGTGGAGGACTCGCTCACCGTCCGCAAGCGCCTCGTCGAGGTGCTGTCGTCGGACCCGGAGCTCCAGGTCGTGGGCGAGGCCGAGGACGGGCGGCGCGGGATCGAGCTGTGCCAGCGGCTCCGGCCGGACGTCGTCACCCTCGACATGATGATGCCCGTGATGACCGGCGTCGCCGCGGCCGAGTACATCATGGCGTACTGCCCGACGCCCATCCTCGTCGTCTCCGCGTCGACGAACCGCGGAGAGCTCTTCCGCACCTACGACGCCCTCGCGGCGGGCGCCATCGACGTGCTGGACAAGCCGCTCGGGACGGAGCCCGACGGGGTCTGGGAGGAGCGGCTCCGCGGCACGGTGAAGCTCATCTCGCGCATCAAGGTGATCACGCACCCGCGCGCGCGGCTCGGGGCCATGTCGCAGCCGGCCGCGGCGGCGCCGCTCGCGGGTGAGCCGGCGGGCCCGACGCGGCTCGTCGCGATCGGCGGCTCGACCGGCTCGCCGGCGGCGGTGGTGGAGATCCTCCGCCGGCTCCCGCCGGAGTTCCCGCACCCGATCCTGCTCGTCGTGCACATCAACGAGCCCTTCGGCATCGCGTTCGCCGAATGGCTGGACGGGCTCTCCCCGCTGCGCGTCCGGTATGCGCGCGACGGCGAGCGCCTCGCCGAGCGCGGACCCTCGACGGTCCTCATGGCGCCCCCGGGCCGGCACCTCGCCGTCGAGCGGGGGGTCCTCAGGCTCGACGACGGTCCCGAGCGTCACAGCTGCAAGCCCTCGGTGGACGTGCTGTTCGAGTCGATCGCGCGCGACGGCGGCGCGGGCGCGCTCGCCTGCCTGCTCACCGGCATGGGGCGCGACGGCGCGCAGGGCCTCCTCGCGATCCGGCGGGCGGGCGGGGCCACGATCGCCCAGGACGAGGCGACCTCGGTGGTGTTCGGCATGCCCCGCGAGGCCATCCTCCTCGGTGCGGCGCAGCGCGTCCTGCCGATCCATGAGATCGGCGCGGCGATCGCGGCGCGCGCCGGCACGCCCAGGAGGTCGCCATGAGCGCCGTCCTGGTCGTCGACGACAGCCTGACCGTGAGGATGCACCTCGAGGAGGCCTTCTCCGCCGCGGGGTTCGAGCCCGTCCTCGCCGCCGACGTCGCGAGCGCGCGCCGCGCCCTCGCGTCCCGGCCGTTCGCGCTCGCCGTGCTCGACGTGCTCCTCCCCGACGGCGACGGCCTGGAGCTGCTCGCCGAGATCAAGGGCTCCCCGCAGCACGCGGGGACGCCGGTCGTGCTCCTCTCCACGGAGGCGGAGGTCCAGCACCGCGTGCGCGGCCTCCAGACGGGCGCGGACGAGTACGTGGGCAAGCCGTACGACGCGGCGCAGGTCGTGGCCCGCGCCCGCGAGCTCGTGCGCCGCCGCGCCGGCGCCGACCTGGGCGCCGCCGCGCGGCCGGTGCTGCTCGTGGACGACAGCGTGACGGCCCGGGAGGAGCTGCGCGACGCGCTCGAGCGCGCGGGGCTGCAGGTGGTGACCGTCGGCAGCGGCGAGGAGGGGCTCCGCGTCGCCGCCGAGCGGCGGCCGCGCGCCATCGTCGTCGACGGCGTGATGCCCGGGATGGACGGCGCCACGTTCATCCGGGAGATCCGCGCCGACGCGGCGCTCCGCACGACCCCCTGCATCCTGCTCACCGCGTCGGGTTCCGTGGGCGAGCTCAGCGCGCTCGACGCCGGGGCCGACGCCTACGTCCGCAAGGACGAGGACGGGAACGAGCTCGTGCTCGCGCGGCTCCAGGCGCTGCTCCGGAGCGCGACCTCGGCCCCCGAGGAGACCGCGGCCGGCGCGCCCACGGCGAGGCGCATCCTCGTCCTCGGGGCGAGCACCGCCCCGCTCGGCGACGTCGCCGAGACGCTGCGCCTCGAGGGGCACGACGTGGTGACGGCCGCCACGTCCGAGGAGGCCCTCGCGCTCCTCGCGGTGGATCGGGTCGACGCGATCCTGGTGGAGGCGACGCGGCAGGGAGACGCCTCGGCCGCCGCGTGCCTGCGCATCCGGGGCGACGCCAGGTGGCGCCACGTGCCGCTCCTCGTGGTCGGCGAGCGCTCGGAGCCGGAGGCCACGGTGGACGCGCTCGCGGGCGGCGCCGACGACTACGTGCCGCTGTCGAGCGGGCCGCTCGTGGCGCGCGCGCGCGTCCACGCCCAGCTGCGCCGCAGCCAGTTCGAGGACGAGAACCGGACGCGCGAGGGGTACGCGCGCAGCGCGGCGATCCTGGAGACGATCTCGGACGCGTTCTTCGCGGTCGGGCGGGACTGGCGCTTCGTGTACGTGAACCACGCGCTCGAGGAGATGGTGGGGGCCCCGCGCGACGCGCTCGCCGGCGAGGTCCTCTGGGAGCGCTGCCCGTTCCTCGCCCGGGGCCAGCCGCGCGCGGAGCTGGACCGGGCGGTCGAGGGCCAGGTGCCGGTGACGTTCGAGGCGCGCGAGCCGGGAGAGCGGTGGATCGAGGTCCGCGCGTTCCCGCACCGCGACGGCCTCACCGCCTACCTGCGCGACGTCACCGAGCGGCGGCGCACGCAGGAGGTGCAGGCGCACCTCCTCGGCATCACGGGCCACGATCTCAGGACGCCTATCTCGGTGGTGCGCGTCTCCCTCGACGTCGCGCTCCGCGACCCGCAGCTCTCCGAGCGGCACCGGCGCGTGCTCGGGCGCGCCGCCGGGGCGGCGGCGCGGATGTCACGACTCGTGAATGACCTGCTGGACTACTCGAGGGCCCGGCTCGGACGGGGGATCCCGATCGCGCCGCAGCCGACCGATCTCGACGCCATCTGCCGGGACATCGTCGAGGAGGTGAGCAGCGCGAACGGCGGCCGGAAGATCGCGTACCACCCCGGCGCCGACGGGTCGGGCGAGTGGGATCCGGATCGCATCGGACAGGTGCTCACGAACCTGCTCACGAACGCGGTGCGCTACAGCCAGGAGGGCGCGGCGGTGTCGCTCGCGTGGAGCGCGGAGGGAGACCGCAGGGTCATCGCGGTGCACAACGAGGGGTCCCCCATCGACCCCGCGCTCCTCGCCAACATGTTCGAGCCGTTCGAGCGCGGCCGCACGGCCGCGAGCGGCGGGGCGGGACTCGGCCTCTTCATCGTGAGGGAGATCGTGCGCGCCCACGGGGGGAGCGTGGCGGTCACCTCCGAGGCGGGGCGGGGCACGACGTTCTACGTGAACCTGCCGGCGCGCGCGGGCTGAGGCACCGGCGCCGTCCCCACCTCGACGCTCGTCACCCGTCTCCTGGGGCGTTCAGGTCCCGCGCTGGATGAGCTCGACCTTGTAGCCGTCGGGGTCCTGCACGAAGGCGATGACGGTCGTGCCGTGCTTCATCGGCCCGGCCTCGCGGGTGACCACGCCCCCGCGCCGCTTGATCTCCGCGCACGCGGCGTAGGCGTCCGGCACCTCGAGGGCGACGTGGCCGTAGCCGCTGCCGAGATCGTAGGAGCTCGTGTCCCAGTTGTGCGTGAGCTCGAGCGCCGCGTGCTCGGACTCGGGACCGTAGCCCACGAACGCGAGCGTGAAGCGGCCGTCCGGGTAGTCCTGCCGGCGCAGGAGCTTCATCCCCAGGATCTCGGTGTAGAACGCGATGGAGCGCTCGAGATCGCCGACGCGGAGCATGGTGTGGAGGATGCGCACGATCGTCTCCTCGCCGCCGGTTCGAGGTCGCGGCGGTCGTGGATTAGCACGGGACCCGGGGAGACGCGACCACGGCGGCGTACGGCCCTCGCAGGGGCCGCACGCTCGCCCGCCGCGGCGCTCAGCGGAGATACTTCTGCGCCGCCAGGGCGGCGATGGTGCCGTCGGCCACCGCGGTGGTGATCTGCCGGAACCGCTTCACGCGGATGTCGCCCGCGGCGTACACGCCGGGGATCTCGGTCTCCATGTCGTCGGTCGTCTTCACGTAGCCGCTCGGGGCGAGCTTGACGTAGCGCGCGAGGAGGTCGGTGCGCGGTACCATCCCGATGAACACGAACACGCCGTCGGTCGGGAGCCGCTTTCGCTCCTGGGTCCGCAGCGCCTCGACCTCGAGCGCCTCGAGCGCCGTCTCGCCGTGGAACGCCCGCGGCTCGTGTCCGAACAGGACCTGGATCTTCGGGTTCGTGAGCGCCTCGCTCACCGAGGCCGGCTCCGCCTGGAACTGCTCGAACTGGTGGACGATGGTGACGCTCCGCGCGAACTGCGTGAGGAAGAGCGCCTCCTCCACGGCGGAGTTCCCGCCGCCGATGACGTGGATGTCCTTGCCCTCGAAGTAGGCGCCGTCGCAGGTCGCGCAGTAGGAGATGCCGCGGCCCTTGAACGTGTCCTCTCCCGGGACCCCGAGCGGGCGCGGCTTCGCGCCGGTCGTCACGATCACCGCGCGCGCCTCGACCGTCTCCGACTCGTCCAGCTCGAGCGTCTTCACGAAGGGCGCGAGGTCGTGCGCCGTGATCTCGACCGAGCGGCGGATCTTCGCGCCGAAGCGCTCGGCTTGCCTCGCGAACGCCAGCGAGAGCTCGGAGCCGTGGATGTCCTCCGGGAAGCCGGGGTAGTTCGACACCTTGTGGGTCGTCTTCACCTGCCCGCCCGGGATGCTCTCGTCGATCACGAGCGTCCTGAGCCTCGCGCGCGCCGCGTAGATGGCGGCGGTGAGTCCGGCGGGTCCAGCCCCGATGACGACGACGTCGTAGCGCTCGTTCATGGCCAGGAGCTCCCGCTCAGGTGAGCAGCGCCTCGACGGCGGACTTCAGCGCGGACCGCTTGATGTCCTCGCCGGTCATGCGCGCCCCCACCTCGCGCCCGCCCTTGAAGAAGACGAGGGTCGGGCTGCCGGTGACCCCGAGCTGCGTCGCGAGCTCGCGGTTGCCCTGCCGGAAGACCTTGAGGAACCGCGCCCTGCCCGCGAACTGCTCGGCGACCGCCTCGAACTTGGGCGCGAGCGCCTCGCAGGGCGGGCACTCGGTGGAGAAGAAGTCGAGCACGACCGGGGTCTCTGCCCCGAGCACGCGCTCCTCGTACTGCGCGGCGTTGATCTCCTCGACGGATGCGGCCATCGGACCTCCAGGCAGACCTCTCCCGTCCGGAGGATCCGGAGGCCGGGGGAGGTGAGGGTGGGAAAAGGAGCGGGGCGGACCCCGCGGTGCTTCAGTCGTGGCAGCCCGAGACGAGCGGGGATGCCTTGGCGCAGCACTGCGCGACCTTCTCCGGCGCGCAGCAGGTGGGCTTCTTGAGCGTGGTGAGCAGCTTCATCGCGCTCTCCTTCAGGGTGCGAGGTGGGACTCGATCTTCTCCTTCAGGGCGCGAGCGGCGTCGCAGTCCTCACACGGTGCGTCCGGCTTCACCTTGTGTGTCTGGCAAGTCGCGAGGCAGTTCACGAGCGACTGGACCATGATCCGCAGCTCCTTAGGGGAGAGCTGCAGGACCGTCTGCGTTGCCGCGGGGACCATGTGCGCCTCCAGGAACGGGTGCGTCGGATCCTCACGCCGTTGAGTACGAGCCGCTGAGGGCACGCGGGGTTCGCGACATGCGGTCGCAGGCGGGGTGGCGCCCCCCGGGATGTGACCCGGGACGGTCCGCATCCCGCCCGGTCAGGTATCGAGGCCGTAGTACCGCGCGCCCAGCCCGTAGAGCTCGACGACGGGGCGGCAGTCGGGCGCGAGCGGCGTCCCCTCCCGATCCCACGCGATGGCGCCGCAGCCACCGCCGCAGACCGGCGCGGAGGCGCACCCCGCGCAGCCCGGGATCGTGAGCGTGCTGCGCGACCGCCAGCGCGCGATCGCGGCCTCGTCCCGCGAGACGACCGGGTAGTAGCGGCCGAGCATGTGGGCCGGGTGGCCGACGGTCGCCGTGCAGCCGTACAGGCTCCCGTCGGGGCCGAAGGCCCACTCCTTCTTCGCCGCCGGGCAGGCGTCGAAGTTCGGCGCCGGCAGCTCGCCCGTGTCGGCGAGGTGGCCGATGCCGTGGAACCGCGGACGGTGGAAGCGGCGGAGCACCGGGTGCGCCTCGGCGAGCTCGAGGTAGTGGGCCCAGAGCTCGACGCGATCGAAGAGGTCCTCGCGGCGCTGGCGCGAGGCGCAGCCGAACAGCTCGTAGTTCCGGCCCACCTGCGTCTTGAAGCGCGAGGCCGGCAGCTCGAGCCAGCCCTTCGCGTCCGCGAGCTCGGCGAGCTCCGGAAGCGCGGGCAGGTTCTGGCGATCTGCGACCACGCGCAGGTTCACGGGGATCCGGGCGCGGACGAGCGCGTCGATGCCCGCCACGATCCGGTCGAAGGTGCCTCGCCCGCTCGCGTGTGGCCGCCGCGCGTCGTGGACCTTTCGCGGGCCGTCGAGCGTGACCTGCACCTCCTTGACCGGGCCCGCGGCGAGCGCGGGGAGGAAGGCCTCGAGATCGTGGCCGTTCGTGACGAACGCGAGCGAGAGGCCCCGCTCCCCCGCGCTGCGGAGGAAGTGTCCGATCCGCTCGTGGTGCGCGGGCGTGTCACGCAGCGGCTCGCCGCCGAAGAGCGTCACGTAGGGCCGCGGCGTCTCGGCGGCGTGGTTCGCGTCCACGTAGGCGAAGAACGCCTCGACCGCCTCCGGCCGCATGAGCGTCGCCGCGGAGGGGTCGAAGACCTCCTGGTAGCAGTAGGTGCACGCGAGGTTGCAGCCGAAGCTCGGGACCACGATGAGCTGCGTCGGCGCCCGCGCGGCCTCCTTCTCGAAGTCGGCGCGCGCCCGCGCGAGGAGCGCGCGGTCGTCGTCGTCGGACTCGACCACGAAGGCCGCGGCGCGGAGCGTCTCCTCGGGCAGCGACGCGGGGAGCGGCCCGCCCCGGTAAAGCGCGCGGAGGGCGGCGGCGTCCTCGGCGCCGACGAGCGCGGCCTGGCCGGTGAGCGGCTGCACCAGGAGCACCTGGGCGGAGCCGGGGATGGGCGCGACGAGGGTGGAGCGCGAGAGGCGCATCGAGGCCTTCCCCGGCGCTAAGGGCGCCGGCCCTTCAAGGTGATCGAGAGGACGCGCACGCCGCCCTTCTCGTAGGGCGCCGTGCGGCGCAGCACGCTCACCTCGGCGAGGCCGGCCGCGGCGATGGCGGCGAGGTAGTCCGCCTCCGGGATGGCGCCCCCGTAGCATGCGGCCCAGGCGGCCGGGTCGTTGCGCACGGAGTCGGGGAGGGCGGTCTCCGAGACGACGTCGGAGACGACGAAGCGCCCGCCGGAGCGGAGCAGGCGGTGCACCTCCCGGTACACGGCGGCCTTGTCCGGCGCGTGGTTGATGGCGCAGTTCGAGACGACGACGTCGGCCTCGCCGTCCGGCAGCGTCACGGCGGCGAGGTCCGCGCGTACGAGCCGCACCTGCGCGAGGCCTCCCGCGAGCTCGCGCGCCGCCGCGATCATCGCCGCGTTCGCGTCGACGCCGATCGCGCGGCCGCCGGGGCCCACGGCCTCGGCCGCGCGCAGGAGCTCGCGCCCGCGGCCGCAGCCGAGATCCACGAGCGTCTCGCCCGCGCCGGGCGCGGCGTGCTCGAGCACGCTCCCGCAGGAGAGCGAGCCCGCCGTGCTGGCGAGGGGGGAGTACCGGGCCTCGAGCGCGCGGTCGAGGTGCGAGGGGGCGTCGCCGGGGAGGGGCATGTCGGGAGTCTCGCTCCCGGGAGAGCCAGCGGGAAGCGCGGAGGTTCGTGGCGACGGGACGAGGACCCTGGTATGCACACGCGGGTCGAGGGCGGCCACCACGAGGGGACGGCGCCGCCCGGTTTCAGCGTTCGGACACCTGACGATGCTGAGGGCGAGGACCGAGGGCCATCGAGGCGGCGAGCGGACCGCGACCGCCACCCGCGCGATCCCCACCCACTGGGAGCTCGCCCGCGCCTCGCTGTGGCTCGGCACGATCGGGTTCGGCGGCGGGGTGAGCGTGCTCGGGATGATCGGGCACCTCGCGGTCGATCGCCGCCGCTGGCTGACGGAGCGGGAGTTCGCCAACACCACCACGGTGTCGCAGATGCTCCCGGGCGGCGCCGCCGCGAACGCGCTCGCGCACGTCGGCCTCCGGCTGCGCGGGATGAGCGGGGCGCTCGCGGCTTACGTCGGCTTCGTGCTGCCGGGGGCGCTCCTCACGCTCGCCCTCGCGTGGGCCTACGTCCGGTTCGGCGTGCAGCCGCGCGCGGAGGTGGTCCTCTCGGGCCTCAACGCGGCCGTGGTGGGCATCGTGGCGGCGCTCGCGCTGCGCATGGTCCGGACGTCGATCGGACGGCCGTGGCAGATGGGCGTCGCGGCGGTGGCGCTCCTGCTCAGCATCGCCGGCGGGGCGGCCTCCGGCGAGATCGCGGCGCTCGGGATCGCCTCCGGGCTCGTCATCGACCTCATGCTGAAGCGCGCGCGGCTCGCCCGCATCCGCCGGGCGCCCCGCAAGCCGTCTCCGCCGGTGGCGCTGCCGGACGAGGGTCAGCCGCTCGAGCCGCTGCACGAGACGCGCGGCGCGGACGGGGGCGCTCCGCTCGCCGTGGTGGCTCCCCTCGGCCTCCTCACCCAGGCCGGCGTCGGCGGCCTCGTCGCGATCGGCGCGCTCTTCTTCCGCATCGGGCTCGGCGCATACGGCGGCGGGTTCGCGATCGTGCCCCACCTGCACGCCACGGTGGTGGACGCGGGCTGGATCACCGAGCAGCAGTTCAGGAACGCCATCGCCGTCGGGAAGCTCACCCCGGGGCCGGTGCTCCTCATGGCGACCTTCATCGGCTACGTCGCGCGCGGGTTCCCCGGCGCGATCGTGGCGACGGTCGGGATCTTCGCCGCGCCGTTCGCGCTCGTGGTCGTGCTCGGGGGCTGGCTCCTGCGCATGCGCTCGCGGCGGGCGATCCGCGCCGCGCTGCGCGGCCTCACCCCGGCGGTCGTGGGGCTCATGGCCGCCGCCGCGGTCACCCTCGGCGCGTCGATGCGCGGCCCCGCCGACGTCGGGATCGCCGTCGCCACCACGCTCACGCTGTCGCGCTTCCGGATGAGCCCCGTCCTCGTGCTCGTCACCGCCGGGGCCGTCCGCTGGGCCCTGACGCTGGCGGGGGTGTGAGGGGCACGTGCGCGTGGGCGTTCCGGCCTCCCCTGTGCTATATCCGCCGACCCGTAGTCGATGGCCCCGTAGCTCAGCTGGATAGAGCGGCGGTTTCCTAAACCGTAGGCCGTGGGTTCGAGTCCCGCCGGGGCCACTTTTGGGGTCAAGTCATCCCACTTGACACATGACCGCTGGGCGCCTGGACGCTTCGCGGGGGCTCCCCGCGCCGATGATCGGCCAGGTCCAGACGCCGGTTGCTCGACCGACCCTCAGTCCGGGTCCGGATAGACGTAGACGCGCAGGGGCGTGGCCCCCTCCTGGACATCCGCCTCGCCTGCGTACCTCGCGCCGAGCCGCTCCGCCACGCGGATCGCGGCCGCGTTCCCGGCGAGGATGTGGCTCGCGACCCGGCGCGCGCCGACGACCTCGTGCGCAAAGCGCAGCGACCGCGCCGCCACCTCGCCGGCGTATCCCTTCCCCCACGCGGAGGGGACGAGCGCATAGGCGACCTCCACGTCCGTCCAGGGCTCGAACTGCACGAGCCCGCCGCGCCCCACGAATGCGCCGGTGGCGCGCTCCTCGATCGCCCACGGCCCGAAGCCGCGGAGGTGCCAGTGACCGAGCGCCGCGCACAGGGAGCGGAACGCCGCGGCGCGGTCCTGCACCTCGCCGATGTGCCGCATGACCGTCGGGTCGGCATTCATCGCGGCGTACGCGTCGAGGTCGTCCAGACGAAACGGGCGGAGGACGAGGCGTTCCGTAGTGAGCGTCGGGATGGCCATTGGGGGTCAAGACATGCCACTTGACACATGATCGACGGAGAGTAACTTCGCCCCGTGGCGCGGGCGCGACGTCTCGATATGCCAGGAGCGTGGCATCACGTGATGCACCGGGGAGCACGGCGCGAGCCGATCTTCCGGCGCGATGATCACTGCTTGCTGTTCCTGCAAAGCCTCGAAGAAGCAGTCGAGCATCACGGGCTCGAGGTGCATGGCTATTCGCTGATGCCGAATCACTATCACCTGCTCGTCCGCACTCCTCTGGGAAATCTCTCGCGTTGCATGAGGCACGTCAACGCGACGTACACGCAGCGCGTGAACCTGCGACATGGCTGGGACGGGCCGATCTTTCGCGGGCGCTTTCGAAGCCAGATCGTCGACGACGACTCGTACCTGGAACACGTCTTCGCTTACATCCACCTGAACCCATTCCACGCGGGGCTCGCCACTCGCATCGACGATCCGTGCTGGACGAGCTTGCGCGCCTACCTGGGCAATGAGCGCGCGCCCGCGTGGCTCCGGACGGAGGTCTTCACTGAACGTTTCGGGGGAAGGGCGGCGATCGGCGAGGCGATCAGAGCGCGGCGCAAGCGCCGGGATCAGTGGCCGGAGGGCCTGGATCGCGAGGCCGGCTGGATACGGACGGCCGAGCGGACCGAGCGGCTGCGGCAGGTCGGCGCGGCGCGCAGGGCATCGACGACCGCGGTCAGCATCGGCGAGGTGCTGAAGCAGGTAGCGCAGGTGGCGGGGTGCACGGTCGCCGACGTCAAGGAGCGGGAGATGGGGCCCGGCGCGAATCCGGCGCGGCGCCTGGCGGTGTGGGCGCTGAGTCGCGCACAGGTCTTCTCGCACCGCGACATCGCGGCTGCGTTGGGGATGAGCCAAGGCAACGTCGCGAAGGTCCTCTCGCGCCTGCGACAGGAGCGCCCTCCGGCTCCGCTCGCCGAGTGGATGGAGACGCTGGTCGCGCGGCTAGTGGGAAGTGGAAGGTCTTGACCCCTCGAGCGACGCGGGTGGGTACAGCGCCGTGACGTCCAGCCAGGTCTCGAAGCTCTCCCCGCGGTGGACCATCTTGTAGCGGCGGACGGAGCCGCAGACGTCGAGGTCTGCCTGGGGGCCCGCCTTGCGCAGCTCGACGATCTGGTCCTGCGCACAGCCGTGATCGAACCTGACCGCGCTGATGAGGAATGGCGACAAGCTCGTCGTTCCGCCGTGGGCCGATGCGACGCGGGACGCAGCACAGCCGGACGAGCCGGCGACGACGAGCCAAAGTGACAGCGCAGTAGTTGCTCTCACGGTTCACCCCTGGGCGATGGTACCGGGGGCATGACCCCCGCCCGCACTGTCCGTTAAAGAGCGCCCCTTCCGGTGGTCGCCCGGTAGCCGGCGCTTCAGGTAGCCGGCGCGGCGCTTACGCCCCCGCCAGGCACCCCGCGTGTAGGTGACTTGGTTCCATGTGCTCTCGGTGCAAGCCTCTCCCCCACTGGCGTGCGTCCATACGGTCGCCCTGGACTCGAAGAGGTGGGCGCCTGCCCGCACGCACGAATCGATTGGCTCGTCTCGGTGGGGGTCCCAATGCAGCTCTGTTCTCGAAGGGTTCTCTGGCTCGCTTCGGCACTGATCGGCGCGCTCGCGGCGGCTCCTGCGCTCGGAGCCGGCGCGCCCCGATGCGAGGTGACTGCCAGGACGTCCGGCGATCAGTCCGTGACGGAGGGGGCGATCTCGGGTGGAACGTTCGTTCCGACTACGGTCACGCTCAACGCGGAGCCGTCACAGCCGAAGGCGGTCGCGTACTCGTGGGCTCAGGACGCGAACGACGCATACGCCGTCGTCCTGAGCGATCCCGGCGCCGCGAAGCCGACCTTCACCGCTCCCAACGTCCGGGCGGCGGGCACCACCCTCCACTTCACCGTGACCGTGAGGGGCTGCGACCCGCTCCAGACCCAGACCGCGACGACGACGGTCACCATCACGGACGTCAACAGCCCGCCGCTCGCCGCGGCGAGCGCCCCGTCGTCCGTGAACGAAGGTGACCTGTTCCTCCTCGACGGCCGCGGCTCGAGCGATCCCGACGGTGATCCGCTGACCTACCGCTGGGAGCGGGTCGTCGCGGGGAGCGTCGAGCAGGTCGGGACGACGGCGGCGGTCGAGCTCGCGGCGCCCCCGGTGCCTTACCCCGGCGGCGCCAGCTTCACGTACCGGCTCACGGTCTCCGACGGCTCGCTCTCGAGCTCGGCGGAGGTGGTCGTCACGGTCAAGTGGGTGAACGACCCGCCGGTCGCGAACGCCGTGTGCACGTCCCCCGTGAACGAGGGCGCCTCGATCCTGCTGGACGGCGCATCTCCCTCGAAGCCCTCCACGGATCCCGACGACGGCATCGCCTCGTACGCCTGGCGCCAGACCTCGGGCGGCCCGGACGCGAACCTCGCGGCGGAGGCGCTGTCGTACCCCGCGCTCGCCTTCGATGCGCCCCGGCTCACGGTGGGCCATGGCGACACGATGACGTTCGAGCTGAAGGTCACCGACAACGGCAGCCTGTTCAGCACCGACAGCTGCGAGGTCGTCGTGAAGGACGTGACCGCGCCGGTGCTGAACCCGCCGAACATCACGCGTGAGGCCACCTCGGCCTCCGGGGCGACCGTCGTCTTCTCGATCAAAGGCGACGACGCCTTCGACGGTGAGGTGCCGGCCGTGTGCGTCCCGCAATCCGGCACGACGTTCCCGCTCGGGGATAGCGTCGTGCAGTGCGCGGCGTCGGACAAGGCAGGGAACAGGACGGGAGCGAGCTTCACCGCGTCGATCGTCGACACGACGCCGCCGGACGTGACCGTCCCGGCGAGCCTCACGGAGGAGGCGACGAGCGCCGCGGGCGCCGCGGTGACGTTCGGCGCCTCCGCGTCGGATCTCGTCGACGGCGCCGTGACGCCCGTGTGCACGCCCGCCTCCGGCAGCACGTTCGCGCTCGGGACGACCACGGTCTCCTGCACGGCGACCGACGCGCACGGCAACGGGAGCGGCCCGAAGACGTTCACGGTGACGGTCCGGGACACGACCCCGCCCGCCGTCACAGTCCCCGGCGATCTCACGACGCTCGCGACGAGCGCGCAGGGTGCGCCGGTGTCGTTCGCCGCCTCCGCGACCGACCTCGTCGACGGCGCCGTGACGGCGAGCTGCACGCCGCAGTCCGGGAGCACCTTCGCCCCCGGCACGACGACCGTGTCCTGCACCGCGAGCGATTCCCGCGGGAACGCGGCGACGCCGAAGACGTTCACCGTGACCGTCCAGTTCGCGTTCCTCGGCTTCTTCCAGCCGGTGGACGACCTCCCGCTCGTGAACGCCGTGAAGAACGGCGCCACGGTGCCGGTGAAGTGGAAGCTGCAGGGGCAGGGCGGGGTCGAGATCACCGACCTCTCGGCCGTCGACCTGAAGAGCACGAAGGTCCAGAGCATCGCCTGCGCCGCGCTCACCTCGCTCGAGTCGCAGATCGAGCTCACGACCACCGGCGGCACGGCGCTCCGCTACGACTTCACCGCGGCGCAGTACGTGCTGAACTGGCAGACGCCGAAGCTGCCCGGCACCTGCTGGCGTCTCGACCTCGTCCTCGCGGACGGCTCGACGCGGAGCGCGAACTTCAAGCTGAGGTGAGCCGCGGCCCTCCGTCCGGCGCCCGCGCTGCCGGCGCGGGCGCTTCTGGACGTGCGCACCTGGCGAAGCCGCCCGATCTCGACGCGCTGGGCAGGTTGCTCGAGGGCGAGCCGCAGGACCCTCCCGCGCTCCCGGGAGCGCCCTGGCTCCGTGCCGCCGCCAGCTCGCCCGGCGCGGTGTCCCGGACGGCGGCGGATGAGCCCGGCAGACGGCCGCCGGCCGGCGCGCTGCCGGACGTGCGGAGGACGCGCGCCCCACCGCGCGCTCACTCGCGCCGGCACGTTGCAGGGCCGGCGCGCACGCCGCAACGTCCCGTGCGGGAGACAGTCGTGAAGCGCCCGAGGAGCGAGGGCGAGGAGGATCCGATGGCCAGGGTGGAGACGGTGATGAAGTCGGCGATGTGCTGCCGGCCTGACGACACGGCGCGTGACTGCGCGCGCCTCATGAAGGAGGAGAACATCGGCTTCGTGCCGGTCTGCAACGAGGCGGACGAGCCCGTCGGCACCATCACGGATCGCGATCTCGCGCTCCGGATCCTCGCCGAGGGGCGCCTGCTGGATGCGAAGCTCGAGGACGTCATGACCCCCGAGGTCGTGAGCTGCAAGATCGGCGACGACCTGCGTGACGCCGAGCGCCTCATGCGCGAGCACCGCAAGTCCCGCATCATGGTCTGCGACGAGGAGGGCAGGTTGCAGGGCGTCATCAGCCTGTCGGACATCGCCGAGGAGGAGGACGAGGAGGTCGCGGGGCGCACGCTGCGCGAGGTCGCGTCGCGCGAGATCTCCCAGCCGCACGCGTCGTAGCGCGCGGACGGCGGCGCGGGGGCGGGGGCGCCCTGCGCCGGCCCGGCTCGCGCTCCGAGGGGGAGGTCGGCCGTCTCAGCTCCCCGACGCGGCGCTCGGTTCGGCGAGTGTGCCGCTCCGGCGTCGGCGGAATCTCCCGGCGAGCGAGCCGAGCCCCTGCGTACCCGCGCGGAACCGCCCGATACCACCGGGCGCGCCCGCGCTTCTCCGCTTGCACGCGCCCACGCGGGGCGGCATGGTGGCGGCGCAGCGGGGAGGGGGACGCCGATGGACGACAAGCTCGCGCCGGGACACCTGTCCCTCCGCATCCAGGAAGGCCTCCGCGGCCACCACCTGCTGTTCGACGCGGACCAGATCCGGGAGGCGTTCGCCGTCGCGGATCGCGCGGTCGCCCGCGAGGACGCCGACGAGGTGGGCGAGGTGCTCCTCTCGATCTGCCGCGATCCGCTGGAGGTCGCCCGCCTCGCGGTCGAGGGGCTCGCGCCCGACGCGCGGCTCGCCCTCATCCGGCTCTACTTCCGGCTCCTGGACCGCGCGGAGCAGGAGCGCGGCCTGACGCACTGACGATGCCGCTCCCGGACGCCCTCGCGCGCGCGACGTTCCCGGAGCCCGTCCTCCACGTCCTCCGCCGGCTCGGCGCGGCGGGACACCGGTCGTGGCTCGTCGGCGGCGCGGTCAGGGATCTCCTCCTCCATCACGGCCGCGACGCGAACGACTTCGACGTCGCGACCCCCGCGCGGCCGGACGAGGTCGCGGCGCTCTTCCCCAAGGTCATCCCGACCGGCATCGAGCACGGCACGGTGACCGTGCTCGTGGGCGGCGAGCCGATCGAGGTGACGACCTTCCGCGGCGAGGGCGCGTACACGGACGGCCGCCGGCCCGAGTCGGTGACCTTCCACGAGGACCTCGAGGCCGACCTCGCGCGCCGCGACTTCACCATGAACGCCCTCGCCTTCGACCCGCTCGCCGGCGAGCTGCGCGATCCGTTCGGCGGCGAGGCCGACCTCCGGCGGCGGCTCGTCCGCGCGGTCGGGGATCCGGTCGCCCGCTTCGGCGAGGACGGCCTGCGCCCGATGCGGGCGGTCCGCTTCGCCGCCCAGCTCGGCTACGAGCTCGACCCCGCGACCCAGGCCGCCATCCCCGGCGCGCTGCCCGTCGTCCGCAAGGTCTCCCTGGAGCGCATCGCCGACGAGCTCACGCGGCTCGTCGTCGCGCCCGACGCGGCCCGGGCGGTCGAGCTCATGCGCACCACCGGCCTCCTCGAGACGGTCCTCCCGGCGCTCGCCGCCCGCCCGGCCCCGGAGGTGAGCCACGCGGTCGCGGTCCTCGCCGCGACGCCCGCCGAGCCGGCGCTCCGGCTCGCCGCGCTCCTGCACACGCTGCCGGCCGGCGACGTCGGACGCACGCTCCTGCACCTGCGCCTGTCGCGGCGGATCTCAGACGACACGGCGGCGCTCGTGCGCGCGCACGCTTGCCGGCTCGCAGGGCGGGGGCACGCGCTCCCGGCGGCGGCCGCGGAGGTCAGGCGCTGGCTCGCCGCGGCAGGGCCCGCGCGCGCCGCGCCCCTCCTCGACCTCGCCCGCGCCGAGGCCGCAGCGCTCGCCCCCGACGAGGCGGAGCCTGCGCAGCGGGAGCTCGAGGCGCTCACCGAGACGATCGCCCACATCCGGCGCGCCGGGGATCCGCTCACGCCGCAGGAGCTCGCGCTCGACGGGCGCGCGGTGATGCGGATCCTGGGCGCCGCTCCGGGACCGCACGTCGGCGAGGCGCTCCGTCACCTGCTCGAAAGGGTGCTCGAGCACCCCGAGGAGAACGACGAGGAGCGGCTCACCGTCGCGCTCCGTCGATGGTGGGACGCGGAAGGCCGAAGCTTATAATGCAGGCGGGGCGAACGACATGCCGCGCCGCGTGCTGTGCATCGAGGGAGACGCCGACGTCCGGGCGCGGGTGAAGTCCCGCCTGGAGCAGGACGGTTACGCCGTCGACACGAGCGCCTCCGGGCTCGAGGGCATCGAGCGCGCCCTCACGTCCCGGCCCGACCTCATCCTCGCCGACGTCCACCTGCCGGACCTCGAGGGGTTCGAGCTCGCCGCGCGCCTCAAGCGCGAGAAGGCGCTCGAGGAGGTCCCCATCGTCGCGGTGGGCGAGTCGCGCGACGATCACGACGTCGCGCTCGCGGCGGGCGCGGACGGCTTCCTCGAGCGCGACCGCCTCGACGGGACGCTCTCCGAGGAGGTCCGCGAGTTCCTCGCGGGCAAGCGCGAGCGGCTCCCCGCGGAGGGCGAGCGAGAGCGGCTGCGCGCGCTGTCCGGCCTCATGGCCTCGCACCTCGAGTCCGCCGTCAGCGGCTCCCGGCGGGCGAACGCCCGGCTCGTCGAGGCGGACGCGCTGAAGAGCGCGTTCATGCACAACCTCGCCCACGAGCTCTCGACCCCCCTCACGCCGCTCGCCGGCTACCTGCGCATCCTCTCGTCCGAGAAGCTCGGGCCCATGTCGCCGCAGCAGCGCCGGATCGTCGACTCGATGATCCAGTCGGTGACCCGCCTCACCCGCATCGTCGACAACCTCTCCGACTTCGCGAGCCTGGAGGCCGGCCAGGCACCCGTCCTCGAGGGACCGGTGGATCCGGACCAGCTCGCCGACGACGCCGTCGCGGAGCAGCGCTCGATGATCCGCGACGCGCGGCTGCACGTCGTGGTCGCGCACGGCGGAGGCGGGGTGGTGATCGCCGATCCGCGCAAGCTCCGCCAGGCCGTGGCGAACCTCGTGTCGAACGCGGTGAAGTTCTCGCCCCACGGCGGCGAGGTGCTGGTAGAGGTCACGCGCCCCCCAGGCAAGGTTCGCTACACCGTGTACGACCAGGGGCCGGGCATCCGCGGCGGCGAGCAGGAGCGGATCTTCGAGCCGCTCCACCACGCGCACGCGCGCGGGCGGGACGACGCGCGCGCGCCGGGCTCGGGCCTCGGCCTGCCGGTGGCCCGCCGCATCGCCGAGGCGCACGGCGGGCGCGTCTGGGTGGAGAGTCCGCCGCGCACCCAGCCCGGCTCCCTCACGCGGCAGTTCACCGGCTCGAAGTTCGTGCTCGAGATCCCGGTGCGGCCGGCCGATCGGCCCGCGACCGGCAGCACCACGCCCGCCGCCACCCTCGCTTGATCCGGCGGCCGGAGGCGGGTACACCGCCCGCCGAGGCCTCTCGACCGATGCGCGTCCTCGTCGCCCTCTCCGGGGGAGTCGACTCCTCCACCGCCGCCGCGCTCCTCGTCGCCGAGGGGCACGAGGTCATCGGCGTGTCCATGCGCGTCGCCGACTACTCGGACGCCCGGCGCGGCCGGTCCTGCTGCGCCCCCGACGATCTGGAGGACGCGCGGGCCGCGGCCCGCCGGCTCGGCATCCCGTTCTACGTCGCCAACGTGGAGGCGCGCTTCCGCGAGCGGGTCATCGATCCCTTCGTGCGCGACTACGTCGAGGGCCGCACCCCGAACCCGTGCGTGGCGTGCAACTCGGACGTGAAGTTCGACTGGCTGCTCGCCCGCGCGCGCGCCCTCGGCGCGAAGCTCGCCACCGGCCACTACGCGCGCGTCGAGCGGCGCGGCGGCCGCCTCGCGCTCTGCACCGCGGGCGATCCGGCGAAGGACCAGACCTACTTCCTCTACGGCCTCGGCCAGGACGCGCTGCGCGACGTGCTCTTCCCGGTCGGCGACCTCGCGAAGCGCGACGTCCGCGCCGCCGCGGCGCGGGCGGGGCTCCCCAACGCCGGGAAGGCGGAGTCGCAGGAGATCTGCTTCGTGACGCAGGGCGACGCCGGCGACTTCGTCGCGCTCCGCGCGCCTGGGGAGGTGCGGGCGGGGGAGATCGTCTCCACCGCGGGCGAGGTGCTCGGGCGGCACGACGGCGTGCACCGCTTCACGGTCGGCCAGCGGCGCGGGCTCGGGATCGCCGGCCCCGCGCCGCGCTACGTCGTGCGCCTCGAGCCGGAGGCCGCGCGGGTCGTGGTGGGCAGCTCCGAGGAGGCGTCTCGCGATCGCTTCGAGGTCGCGGAGGTGCGCTGGGTCGCGGGCGCGCCGCCGCCGGGCGCGCTCTCCGCGCGCGTGAAGATCCGCCACCGCCACGAGGGCGAGCTCGGGACGGTGACGCCGTCGGGCGGCGGGGCGGAGGTCCGGCTCGCGCGGCCCGTCCGCGGGGTCGCGCCGGGCCAGGCGGCGGTCTTCTACGGCGGCGACGAGGTGCTCGGCGGTGGACGCATCGTCTGAGCCGCTCCGCCCGCGGGTGGCGATCATCGCGCTCGGCTGCCGCGTGAGCCGGGCCGACGCGGACGCCCTCGCGAGCGCGCTCGGGGACGGCCTCTCGGTCGCGCGCGCCGGCGAGCGCGCCGACGTGGTCGTGGTGAACACCTGCACCATCACGGCCGACGCCGACGCGGCCGCCCGTCAGGCGATCCGCCGGGCCGCGCGCGATCACCCGGGGGCGGCCATCGTCGCCGCGGGGTGCTACGCGCAGGTCCGTCCCGAGGTGCTCGCCGCGCTGCCCGGGGTCGCGGCGGTGATCGGGGCGCGCTCGCAGGCGGAGGTCGCGGGCACGGTCGCCCGGCTGGTCGCGCGCGGCCCGGGCGCCGTCGCGCCGGGGGCGCCCGGCGAGCGGGTGGGGGAGGCCGCCGCGGCCCTCGCGGCGGAGTGGGGGAACGCGCCGCTCGTCCGCGCCCGTCACACCCGCCCGTTCGTCAAGATCCAGGACGGCTGCGACGCGCGCTGCAGCTACTGCGTCGTGCCGCTCGCGCGCGGCGGCTCGCGCTCCCTCCCGCTCGACGAGGCGCTCCGCCGGCTGGCGCTGCTCGGCGCGCGCAACCCCGAGCTCGTCCTCACCGGCGTCCACCTCGGCGCGTACGGCCGCGATCTCTCCCCGCGCTCCTCGCTCGCGGAGCTCGTCCGCGCGGCCGTCCACGGTGGGCTCGCGGCGCGGCTCCGCCTCTCCTCGATCGAGCCGCTGGAGGTCCCGCAGGAGCTCCTCGCCGACCCCGAGGTGACTCCTTCACTGTGCGCGCACCTTCACCTGCCGCTCCAGAGCGGCTCGGATCGCGTCCTCGCCGCCATGCGCCGGCCGTACCGCGCAGACGGCTACCGCCGCGCCGTGCTCGAGGCGGCCGCGCGCCTCCCCGGCGCGTGCCTCGGCGCCGACGTCCTCACCGGCTTCCCCGGCGAGACCGACGCGGACCACCGCGCCACCGTCGCGCTCGTCGAGGCGCTCCCGCTCGCGTATCTCCACGTCTTCCCGTTCTCGCCGCGGCCCGGCACGGACGCCGCGGCGCTCCCCGGCGCAGCGCCCGCGGCGGTCGCTCGGGCCCGCGCGCGGGAGCTCATCGCCCTGTCCGACCGCCGGTGGCGGGCCTTCCTCGGCGGCCTGCGCGGCCGGGAGCTGGAGGTCGTGGTCGAGCGGGTGGAGGACGGCGTCGCGCGGGGCACCTCGCGCGAGTACGCGACGGTGCGGTGGGCGGCCGATCCGGCGGCAGGCGACGCGCGCGGCGCCCTCGTCCGCGTCCGGGTCCGCGGCGACGACGGGGAGGTCTGCGGGGGCGTCCGGACGGACCCACCTCCGCGCTCTTCGTGACGCCCCGCCGAGGCCCGGCCGGAACCTTGCCCTCGTGGGCCGTCCGGCCTAATCCATGCGCCATGCTGCTCCCCGACGGCCGCCAAGTCCCGGACCTCCCGCTCGATCGCGCCGTCGTCGACCGCTGCCGCGCGCTCGCCGACCAGGTCACCGCCCAGGTGCTGGAGTTCGTGGGCCGCCACTCGACCGTCTCGATCGAGCGCACGGTGCTGCGCCTCTACGGCCTGCACGACGCCGGCCCGCGCGGCGTGCCGCTCGTGAACCTCGCGGTGGACGCGCTCCACGAGAAGCGGCTCCTCGGGCGCGGCGCGGCCTACTGGATGGGCTACGCGCTGCGGCGCGGCGCGACCGATCCGATGGGTGTCGTCGAGCGGCTCGTGGCGCTGCCCTCGAGCCCCGAGCCGCTCCCCGAGGCGGAGGAGCGGGCGATGCTCGAGGAGATGCGCCGCGAGGCGCGCGCGAACGTGGACGAGCTCCGCGCCCGCGTCCGCCGGCGCGACGCGCTCAGGGACGAGCTGGGCGTCGGCCCGCGGCCCCACAAGTACCTCATCGTCGCGACCGGCAACATCCACGACGACGTGGAGCAGGCCCTCGCGGCGGCCCAGTCCGGCGCCGACGTCATCGCGGTGATCCGCTCGACGGCGCAGTCGCTCCTCGACTACGTGCCGCACGGCGCCACGACCGAGGGGTACGGCGGCACGTACGCGACGCAGGAGAACTTCCGCATCATGCGCGAGGCGCTCGACGACGAGTCGCGCCGCCTCAGGCGCTACGTGCACCTCACGAACTACTCCTCCGGGCTCTGCATGCCGGAGATCGCGTTCGCCGCGGCGTGGGAGCGGCTCGACATGCTGCTCAACGACGCGATGTACGGCATCCTCTTCCGCGACATCAACATGAAGCGGACGCTCTGCGATCAGTACTTCTCGCGCCGCATCTGCGCGCTCGCGGACGTCGTCATCAACACCGGCGAGGACAACTACATCACCACCGCGGACGCGGACGAGGCGGCGCACACCGTCATCGCCTCCCAGTTCGTGAACGAGAGCTTCGCCCACCGCGCCGGCCTCCCCGACCGGCTCATCGGCCTCGGCCACTCCTTCGAGATCGATCCGGCGCGCGAGGACACCGTCGCCCGCGAGTTCGCGCAGGCGCTCCTCGTCCGCACCCTCTTCCCGGAGGCGCCCATCAAGTACATGCCGCCCACGAAGCACAAGCAGGGCGACATCTTCTTCAGCCACGCGTACGACGTCATGGCGGACGTCGTGGGCTACGTGACGGGGCAGGGGATCCAGCTCCTCGGCATGATGACCGAGGCGATGCACAACCCCTTCCTCATGGATCGCTACGTCGCGCTGAAGAGCGCCGACTACGTCTACCGGGCCTGGCGCTCGATGGGCGCGGAGATCACGTTCCGCCCCGACGGCATGGTGCAGCGCCGCGCCCAGGAGACGCTCCGCGAGGCGCTGGCGCTCCTCGAGGAGGTCGCCCGCGACGGGCTCTTCCGGGCCATCGGGAAGGCGCGCTTCGGCGACGTCGCGCGCGAGGAGGACGGCGGCAAGGGGCTCGCCGGCGTCCTCGAGCGCGGCCCCCGCTACTTCAACCCGTTCCTCGAGATCATGGAGGCGAGATGAGCCACTCCGCGTTTCCGCGCGCCACCCGCGCCGCCCTCGTCCTCTGCGTCGCCGTCGCGACGCTCTCCGGGTGCGCCACCGTCCGCCAGGCGCTCTCGCCCGCGCCGAGGGGCGTGCCGAGCGGGAGGGACGGCTGGCTCGTCTACTCGGTCCACGCCCTCCGCTTCGAGGCGCCCGCGGCCTGGGGGGCGTCCGGCGGCGAGCAGCACCTCACCCTCGAGGCGCCGGACGGCAGCGCGCGGATGGAGATCTCGACGCCGGGCACGAGCTACGCCGACGAGCAGGCCTGCCTCGCCGGCGCCGAGGAGTTCCTGAAGCGCGGAGCGGCGCTCGAGCGCGTGCGCCGGCACCCGACCCGCCTCGCCGGCGTCAGCGCCGTCACGCTCGAGGGCGACTCCGGCGGCTGGCACGTCTGGGCGTACGCGGCCTGCGACGGCGGCACCCAGTACCAGCTCTTCTTCACCGCGCGCTCGCCCGCGGCCGCCGAGGCGGTGGAGGCGTACCGCACGCTCGTGCAGAGCGCGAAGATCGGAGGGCAGGCGTGAGGCCGCGCGACTGGGAGCCCGGGCAGATCGTCCGGCCCTACGGCGACCGCCGCGACGACGGCGTCGTGCAGCTCTCGTTCGTCCTGCCCGTGCCGCCGGGGGAGCGCGCGCGGGAGGCCGCGGCCGAGCTCGCCCGCAAGATGGGGATGGACCAGGTGCACGTCGCCTCGATGGAGCCGGCGGCGGAGCAGTACACCTTCTTCGTCGTCTACGGCCGGACCTCGGTCTCGGTGGACTACGCCGCGCTCTCCGTCCCCGAGGTGGTCGTCCGGAAGAAGGGCTTCGACGAGCTGAACGAGTACGCGCTGCGCGAGGTCGGGCGGCGGATGGTGGTCATCGGCGCGTGCACCGGCTCCGACGCGCACGCGGTCGGGATCGACGCGATCATGAACATGAAGGGCTTCGCCGGCGACTACGGGCTCGAGCGCTACGCCTGCTTCGAGGCGGCGAACCTCGGCGCGCAGGTGGAGAACGCCCAGCTCGCGCGTGTCTGCAAGGAGCGGGAGGCGGACGCGGTGCTTGTCTCGCAGGTGGTGACCCAGCGCGACGTCCACAAGGAGAACGCGCGGCAGCTCCTCCGCGAGCTCGAGCGGCTCGGGATCCGCGGCCGGGTGACGGCGATCCTGGGCGGGCCGCGCATCGATCACCGCCTCGCCGTCGAGCTCGGCTACGACGCCGGCTTCGGCCCGGGCACGAGGCCGTCGGAGGTGGCGAACTTCATCGTCGGCGCGGTGCTGAAGCGCATGGGCAAGGAGATGCACTGATGCCGCTGCACGAGAAGGTGACCCTCCGGCTGCGCATGTCCCAGGCGGACGCGCACTACGGCGGCGCGCTCGTCGACGGCGCGCGGATGCTCGCGCTCTTCGGCGACGTGGCGACGGAGCTCCTCATCCGCCACGACGGCGACGAGGGGCTGTTCCGCGCGTACGACGCGGTCGAGTTCCTCGCGCCCGTCCACGCCGGCGACTACGTCGAGGCCGAGGGCGAGATCGTGAAGGCGGGGAACACCTCGCGCGCGATGCGGTTCGAGGCGCGGAAGGTCGTCTCGCCTCGCCCGGACCTGTCCGACAGCGCCGCCGAGGTGCTCGCGCCGCCGGTGGTGGTCTGCCGGGCGACCGGCACCTGCGTCGTCCCCAAGGACAAGCAGCGGTTCCCGAGGTAGAGGTGCGTTGATCCGGCGACATCCGTCATGAACGGGCGAGGGCGCGGCCCGTTGCGGTAGGAGGAGCCACGATGGCCGAGAAGGTGATCGTCACCGCCGCCGTGGTCGGCGCAGAGGTGACGCGCGAGCAGAACCCCGCCGTGCCCTACACGCCCGCCGAGATCGCGCGGGCCGCCGTGGACGCTTGGCGCGCCGGCGCCGCGGCGGTCCACCTGCACGCGCGCTGGCCGGACGGCCGCGCCTCGCAGCGGCCCGAGCACTTCCGCGAGATCATCGACCGCATCCGTCAGGCGGGCAGCGACGTCGTGATCCAGTGCTCCACCGGCGGCGCGGTCGGCATGTCCGTGGACGAGCGGCTCGGCTCGCTCGTGGACGGCGCCGAGATGGGCACCCTCAACCTCGGCACGATGAACTTCGGGGACGAGGTCTTCCAGAACGCGCGGCCCGACATCGTCCGGATCGCCGGGCGGCTGCGCGAGCGTCGCCTCGTCCCGGAGTGCGAGGTCTACGACGCGGGGATGCTCGACACGCTCCGCTGGCTCCTCGAGAAGGGCCACCTCGCCGCGCCCTATCACGTGCAGTTCGTGCTCGGCGTGCCGGGCGGCATGTCCGCGAGCGAGCGCAACGTCCGGTTCCTGCTCGAGGGGCTGCCGGAGCCCACCCACTGGAGCATCGCCGGCGTGGGGCGGTTCCAGCTGCCCATGGCCGAGCTCGCGCTCGCGCTGGGCGGCCACGTGCGCGTCGGCCTGGAGGACAACCTGTACGCCGCGAAGGGCGTCCTCGCGAAGGGCTCGGACGCGCTCGTGTCGCTCGCGGTGGACCTGGCCGCGCGCGCCGGGCGCGAGCTCGCGACGCCGGCGGAGGCGCGGCGCATCCTCGGCATCGCCTGAGGTGCCGCCCGGGGAGGGCCCGGCCGCGGGCCGCGCTCGCTCCGGCGGCGCGGGCGGGGCGTCGCGTGTCAAGCCGGCGCGTCGCTTGACCGACCCGCGGGGCCGAGGCTAGCTTCCGCTCCCTCTCCCGGGGAAACGCATGACGAAGGCGGAGCTCATCGAGAAGGTGCAGGCGGCTCACGGCGATCTCTCGCGGCGCCAGGTGGGCCTGCTCGTGGACACGCTCTTCGAGCACCTC
This sequence comes from Anaeromyxobacter sp. SG17, assembly GCF_022690695.1. Lineage (NCBI taxonomy): Bacteria > Pseudomonadati > Myxococcota > Myxococcia > Myxococcales > Anaeromyxobacteraceae > Anaeromyxobacter > Anaeromyxobacter sp. SG17. The sequence continues at coordinate 36,454 of NZ_JALCYX010000007.1, read as the reverse complement.
GCGAAGGGCATCCGCAAGGACAAGCGGTTCACGATGCCCGGCTTCGGCACCTTCGCCGTGAAGAAGCGCGCCGGCCGCGTCGGTCGCAACCCGCGCACGGGCGCCGAGATCCGCATCGCCCCCACCAAGACCGTCGGCTTCAAGCCGGCGCCCGAGCTCAAGAAGTCGCTCTGAGGAGCCTCTCGTGACGACCCTCGCCGCCTGGCTCTCCGCGTTCCGGACCCTGCACGAGAAGGCCCGCAAGGGCACGCTCGTGGGGATCGAGCGGGACGACTACCACGCCGGCCGCGACGAGCTCGCGCGCGCCCTCCTCGCGGCGCAGCGGCTCACGGTCGCCCAGGGGCAGCCGCCGCGCCAGGCGATCCGCGTCGCGCGCGCCCTCCAGCTCGATCTCGATCTCCTCACCTCGCGTGAGCGCGCCATCACGCTCGACCTCTCGACCGGGGGCTTCTCCTGCCTCCTCGCGAAGGCGCCGCCGCTCGGCGACGAGGCCCGCTTCTCGCTGCGGCTGCCCGGCGCCGAGGCGCTCTCCGGCCACGCGCGCGTCACCGACGCGAAGCCGAACGCGGGCAACGTCCGCGTCTCGTTCCAGATGATCGGGCTCTCGCCCGAGGAGCGCGAGCGCGTCGAGCTGTTCGTGTTCGACACGCTGCTCGCGCAGCTCGCGCCGTAGCTGGCCGTCGCTTCGCGGCGCCGTCCGGGCCGCACGTCGGGACGCGGCCGGGCGGCTCCTCTCGACGGCCCGCTGGTCCCAGAAAAGACCGCGGGGCGCCCCCGTCGCCGGAGACACCCCGCGGGACCGCTGCGGCCCACCCGCTGCGGCTCAGCGCTTCGCCAGGAGCTCGATGTCGGCGTCGAGCTGGAACGACCACATCCAGTCGCTGCCGCCCGGCTGCACCTTCGAGTTGAGGAAGAACACCGGCCCGGTGAGCAGCGCCACGGACGGCGTGAAGTAGAACGCGGCGCCCGCGCCCACCGCGCCGAGCGCGCTCTTCCCGGTCATCACGTCGGCCGAGGGGACGATCTTCTGCAGGCCGGGCGCGCCGATCTTGAGCTCCGGCCCCGTCCAGCTCGCCATGAAGCCGGCGTTCTCCTTGCCGCCGTTCTCGTCCACGAGCAGCTTGTCGTTGAGGCCGTAGTACCCGCCGACCGCGAGCGTCCCGACGACGGGGAACGTCTTCGACGCCGTCGCGTGCAGGATGTCGTAGTCGTTCACGTCCTTCTCGAACCCGAGGCTCTGGATCCCGAAGGACAGCCCCGGCGCGACGGCGCCGAGCGCGCCCTCCGGCACGGCGAGCTTCGCGTTGAGGAGGAACCCGTTCTTCGTGAACCCCGGGTAGAACAGATCGAACCCGATCTCGCCCTGCAGCTTCTCGAACGGCAGCACGCCGAGCGTGAGGCCGGTGTCGATCTGGTAGGCGCCGCGCTCGGCGAAGTACGTGTCGTACGTGAGGTGCGGCACGAGGTACGGCTGCACGTAGGTCGTCGCCGGGCTCCAGAACACGGTGGAGGGCGTGGCCAGGGCAGCGGGGGCGGCGACGACGAGCGCGGTGAGGACGAGCGCCTTCAGGACGGTCTTCATCGAGGATCTGTCTCCGGGGTGTGTGGGAGCTGCGACGGGACTACGCCGCGGTGGTGCCCGCGGGCTGGGGAGCCGCGATCGGCGGCGCGTGGTGAGGGCTGGCGGCGCCCGACGACGACTCGAGATCGGTCGAGATGTACCCGCGCTCGCCGGCCTCGGCCTGATCGAGGCCGGTCCACTCGTCCTGCTCGTCGGCGCGCAGCGGCGTGACGAGCGCGACGAGCTTGAAGAGCCCGAACGAGAGGACTCCCGAGTAGATCATCGTCACCGCCACGCCGAGCGCCTGCTTCCCGACGAGGGCGAGGCTGCCGTCGGCGCCGGCGGAGTTCACGGCGGTCGAGGCGAGCGCCCCGGTGAGGAGCGCGCCGAGCGTCGCGGCGACCCCGTGGACGGCGAAGACGTCGAGCGAGTCGTCGAGCCCGAGGCGCGGGCGCAGGCGCACCGCGCCGAACGAGGCCAGCGCGGCGAGGCCGCCCATGAGGAGGCTGGAGACGGGCTGGATGAACCCCGCGGCGGGCGTGATGGCGACCATGCCCGCGACCGCGCCGGAGGCGAGCCCGACGCCGGACATCTTGCCGTAGAGGAACAGCTCGAGGAGCCCCCAGGTCAGCGCCGCGGCCGCCGGGGCGAAGAACGTGTTCACGAAGCCGGTGGCGGCGAGGCCGTTCGCGGCGAGCGCGCTGCCGCCGTTGAACCCGAGCCAGCCGAACCAGAGCAGCCCCATGCCGAGGATCGCGAACGGCACGTTGTGCGGCATCACGGACGGCATCCGCAGGCCGCGGCGCTTGCCGATGAGGATCGCGCCCACGAGCGCCGCGGACGCGGCGTTGATGTGCACCACGGTCCCGCCGGCGAAGTCGAGCACGCCGAGGCCGCGCAGCCAGCCGCCCGGCGCCCAGACCCAGTGCGCGACCGGCGCGTAGACGACGAGGCTCCAGAGCGCGACGAACAGGATGTACGCCTTCATCCGGACGCGCTCGACGATCGCGCCGGAGATGAGCGCGGGGGTGATCACCGCGAACATCGCCTGGAACAGCATGAAGGCCGAGTGCGGGACGGTCGCCGCGAGCGACGCCTCGGGCGCGTCGCCGACGCCGCGCAGCCCGAGCCAGCCGAGACCGCCGACCACCTTGTCGAGCGCGCCTCCCGGGGAGAAGGCGAGGCTGTAGCCCACGAGCGCCCAGATGACGCCCGCGATGCCCATCACCACGATCGACAGGTTCATGGTGTGGACGACGTTCTTGGAGCGGACGAGCCCGCCGTAGAAGAAGGCGAGCCCGGGGGTCATGAGCATCACGAGGCCGGCGCTGACGAGCACGAGCGCGGTGTCGCCGGTGTCGACCCGGTCGGCCGCGAAGGCGGCGGCGGGCAGCGTGGCGGCGATGGCGAACAGCAGCAGCTTTCTCAAGGTGTCCTCCGGTGGGCGGGGGGCAGGGGTGAGTGAGTCCGGACGGGTCGCTCTGCAGCCGACATGCCGGCGGAGAAACGCCTGCGAAGCGCGCATTCCCGCGGGTCTGGGGCAGGCGCTGCCCGGGCCCGAGGCACGCCCTGCCGCGCGGTCGTGCACGGGCGGGCGACGCTGACACCGCCCAGGCAGGCGGGCGCGCGGCCGCGGCGCGCCGGCGCGACGCGCGGGCGGTACTCACTCAGGGTGAGGTCGGACGCTGGCGCCGCCGGAGAAGCCCCCGGGGCGCGCCTCGCCGCGGGAGCGAGCTCCCCCGACGGTCTCGCCTCAGCGCCGCGTCGAGGCCGTGCGGCTCGTGGGCCGCTTCACGGGAGCGGCGCTCTTCGCGCGCTTCGCCGGGGCGGCGCCGGACTTCTTCTTGGCGGCCGCCGCCTTCGCCTTCGCGGCGGGCTTCACGGCTGGGCGCTTCGCGGTCGCCGTCTTCGCCTTCGCCGCGGGGGCCTTGGCGGAAGGCTTCGGCGCGGGGCGAGCGGGAGCCACGGCGGGGGGCGGGGGAGGCGGGGCGGGCGCCACGGCGGGGAGCACGGGCGGGTCGTCGTCGCTGGCGCTGCGGATCCCCGCGGGCGCGCCCTCCACCGCGCGGTAGGGCCCGCGCTGCGCCGCCTCGACGGCGGCGGCACGCTCCGCCCAGCTCCGCGAGCTCGCGTCGAGCGCGGCGGCGTCGAGCGCCGCGTCTGCGCCGGCGCGATCCCCGGCCCGCAGGCGCAGCGCCGCGAGGTGGAGCGCGGCGCGGCCACGCTCGGGTCCGGGAGTCCGCTCACGATCCTCGAGGACGCGTCGCAGCGCGGTCGCGGCCTCGCCGTCCGTGGCGTGTCCGGCGAGCGCGAGCTTCGCGAGCCCGAAGGCGGCGCGGGGGTGCATCGGGGACGCGGAGAGCGCCGCCCCGTAGGACGCGCGGGCGGCGCCGAGATCGCGGCGCGTGCGGCGAAGGATGTCGCCGCGGAGCGCGAGGGCGGCGGGCGCGCCGGCCTCGGCGGCCGACTGGACCGGCTCCACGGCGGCGGCGATGTTGCCGGCGAGCAGGGCGATCCGCCCGGAGATCACGCGCGCCTCGGGCAGCGCGCCGGCGCGGACCGCCGCCGTCATCGCGTCCCCCGCCTCCCGCCGTCCGAGCGCGAGGGCCGCGGCCGCGAGGCTCGCCCGCGGCGGGACCTCGTCGGCCCGCATGGGCTCCACGAGCAGGAGCTCCGCCGTGCGCCCCGCCGAGGCGTCGCGGTAATCGGTCGCGAGCATCGCGAGCGCGAACGCCCGCGCCCCGCCGGCGTCGAGGGGATCGAGCTGGGCGAGGGGCTCGAGCAGCGTCGCGGCGCCCCGGTAGCCGGCTGCGGTGTCGAGTCGCAGCAGGGTGTCGGCGCGCGCGAGCCCGTCCTGCAGCACGGCCCGTCGGTGGTGGGTGCGGTAGCCGAGGAGCCCGCCCGCGAGGAGCGTCAGGACTGCGACGACGGCGCCGGCAAGGAGCAGCTTCCGCCGCGGCACGCGGGCGGAGCGCAGGGGCTCGTCCCCGGTCGGCACGTCGACGGCGTCGAACTCCTCGTCATCGAGCTCCGGAGGGAGCTCGTGAAAGCTCTCGCTCGAGAGCGGTTCGTCGGACGCTTCGGAAGGGTCGATGAGCGGAGATCTGGGCATCGGAGCAGGGAGGGCAGGCGACCCGCGAAGGGTAGCGCCCTCGACCCGCCAGGGCCAAAAAACGGATCGCGCCCGAGCCGGAATCCCGGCGCGGGCGCGTCGTAACTGTCCGGCGAGAGAGCGGAACGGGTGTGGTTACCCGCCCTTCTCCTCGCGCTCGTCCTCGCGCGCAACGCCAGACAGCACGTCGTTGACGGAGGGGAACCGCATGATCTCGCCCCGGGCGATGCGCCAGGCCTGCTGGACGATCCACGACAGCGAACGGTCCTGCCGGTTCGCCTCAGCCTGGATCTCGTTCAGCATGTCCTCGGGGAAGTACAGGGACTGCTTGCGCTTGTCAGTGCCGGGCATCGGTACTCCGTGCTGTGGGACAACCGCGACCTTGTACGCTGGCCCGCGCCTGGGGTCAAGCGCTCGTCCACCTCGGCCGGGGAGGTAGGGCGGACGGAGCGTGGAACCGCTGGATGAGGCGCTCCACGTCACCGCGGATGGACGGCCTTGACGCTGAGCGGAACGCATGTGCGTGGTTCGCGCAGGGTGTGCGCGGCGCGGGTGCGAGCGAAGTCTGCCGGGAAAAAGAGGAGAGCCGGCATTGCTGCCGGCTCTCCGTGGGCCCAGAGGGGGAGGGGGGGGACCCCTAGGCCCAGCGCCTGTAAGTTGTCTCACGCCCTGCCGACGTCAACGCCTGGCACCCAACATCGCATTCCCGCTCAGAAATCGCAATCCTGTCGCGGGCCTGCGCGGTGTGCCTCCCTCGCGTGCTTTGCCTCCATAACCGCGTGCCCGCCGCCTTCATTCCCGGTCGTCGCGCCTCGTCCCGGAGTTCGCGCGGGTACTATAGAAGCCCGCGCCTGAGGGCGCCGCACCGTGCGCACGAGAATCCATCCTTACCCGGCCGCCGTGCTGGCCACGATTCGCCGGCGACGGCTCCTCTCTCCCGGCGACCGCGTCCTCGTCGCCCTGTCGGGCGGCCCGGACTCGACCGCCCTGCTCGCCGCGCTCGCCGAGCTCCGCGACACGGGCTGTCTCCCATCCACGGGACTCGCCGCGCTGAACGTCGACCACGGACTCCGGCCGGGCGGGGCGGAGGACGCAGCCGCCGCCTCCGCCATCTGCGAGCGGCTGGGCATTCCCTTCGAGGCGGTCCGGGTGACCGTCGCCCCAGGCAACGTGCAGTCCGAGGCCCGCCGCGCCCGCTACGCCGCCCTCCGGGCCGCCGCGACCCGCGCGGGCGCGACACGCATCGCCACCGGCCACACCCGGACCGATCAGGCGGAGACGGTCCTCCTGCGGCTCATGCGTGGCGCGGGCGCGCGGGGACTGTCGGGCATCCCGCCTCGCCGAGGCCCGATCGTGAGGCCGCTCATCGACCGCTCACGCGAGGAGGGCCTCGAGTACCTCGCGGCGCGGGGGATCCCCTGGCGCGTCGATCCGACGAACGCGACGCCTCGCTTCGCGCGGAACAGGCTCCGGCTCGAGCTGTGGCCGGCGCTCACCGCGCTCGCGCCGGCGGCCGAGCGCGCCATCGCGCGCGCCGCCGATCTCGCGCGTGAAGACGAGCGGGCGCTCTCGCGCCTCGCGCGCGCGCTCGCCGGCGACGGCGCGAGCGTCGCGCTCGAGACGCTCCGCGGCGCGACGCCCGCGGTGCGGCGGCGCGTCGTCCGCCGGCTCTGGGCGCGGGCGACCGGGCAGCGCGGCTCGCTGGAGGCGAGACACGTCGAGGCGATCCTGTCGCTCGTGCGGCGCGAACGCCCGGGGAAGGTCACGCTGCCGGGTGGACGCCTCGCCCGCTGTCGGTACGGTCGGCTCGAGCTCCTCCCGTCCGAGCGCGCTCCCGAGGCAGGAACCCTCGCGCCCATCGAGGTCCGGGGCCCCGGAAGGTATGCGCTGCCGGAGCACAGGTGCGCCGTCGAGATCGAGTGCCTCCGGGAGGGCGCCGTGCCCTGGCCGCTCGCGCTCCGGACGCGGCGGCCGGGCGACCGCTGGCGCCCCGACGGAGGCCGCGGCTCCAAGACCCTCAAGCGCTGGCTCATCGATCGAAAGGTCCCCCGCGAGCGGCGCGACGGGCTGGTCCTCCTGGCGCGCGGGGCGGAGGTGGTGGCGATCCCGGAGCTGGCGGCCGTGGGCTCGGGCTTCGGCCCCACGGGCGCAGGGCTCGCCGTCCACCTGGTGAGCGACCCGTAGGACCGCCGGCCGCACTGCAAAAGGGGTGAGGGGCTGCTATAAGGTCCGCCTGGTCCGGAGCGCGGCTCGACGTGCAGGTCCGCGGAAGACGCGGCGAATCCCGTCGGTTTCGACGATCTGACGCTCCACCGAAGGGGAAAGAGAGCCTTGCGACAGTCCTACAAGACCGCCCTGCTCTGGGTCTTCTTGATCGTGATGTTCCTCGCGCTGTGGCAGCTGTTCCAGCAGCGCGGCGCTCAGGCGAAGCCCTACAACTGGTCGCAGTTCATGCAGAAGGTCGAGGCGGGCGAGGTGAAGGAGGTCCGCATCAAGGACCTCGACTACATCGGCCACCTCCGCGACGGCTCCGAGTTCGTCACGACGGGTCCCATCGACGCGTCCGCGACGATCGCCGAGAAGCTGCGCCAGCAGGGCGTGAACCTCTCGTTCGAGAAGCCCGAGCAGAGCTCGCTGTGGGTGACGGTGCTGCTCCAGTACCTCCCCCTCGTCTTCCTGTTCCTCCTGTTCTTCTTCTTCATGCGCCAGCTGCAGTCCGGCGGCGGGAAGGCGATGAGCTTCGGGAAGTCGAAGGCGAAGCTCATGACCGAGCACCACAACAAGATCACCTTCGCCGACGTCGCAGGGATCGACGAGTCGAAGGACGAGCTCGAGGAGATCATCTCCTTCCTCAAGGACCCCAAGAAGTTCACGCGCCTCGGCGGCCGGATCCCGAAGGGCGTGCTGCTCATGGGGCCGCCGGGCACCGGCAAGACGCTGCTCGCCCGCGCGGTCGCGGGCGAGGCGGGCGTGCCGTTCTTCTCCATCTCCGGCTCGGACTTCGTCGAGATGTTCGTCGGCGTCGGCGCCTCGCGCGTCCGCGATCTGTTCGAGCAGGGCAAGAAGAACGCGCCCTGCATCATCTTCATCGACGAGATCGACGCGGTCGGCCGCCACCGCGGCGCGGGCCTCGGCGGCGGGCACGACGAGCGCGAGCAGACGCTCAACCAGCTGCTCGTCGAGATGGACGGCTTCGAGTCGAACGAGGGCGTGATCCTCATCGCGGCCACGAACCGGCCCGACGTGCTCGATCCCGCACTGCTCCGGCCCGGCCGCTTCGACCGGCGCATCGTGGTGCCCCGCCCGGATCTCAACGGCCGGCTCGGCATCCTCAAGGTCCACACCAAGAAGACGCCGCTCGACACGGCGGTGGACCTCACGCAGATCGCGCGCGGCACGCCCGGCTTCTCCGGCGCGGACATCGAGAACCTGGTGAACGAGGCGGCGCTCTACGCCGCGCGGCGCAACAAGGAGAAGCTCGCGATCGAGGACTTCGAGTTCGCGAAGGACAAGGTCATCATGGGCACCGAGCGGCGCTCCATGATCATCTCCGAGAAGGAGAAGCGCACCACGGCGATCCACGAGGCGGGCCACGCGCTCGTCGCGAAGATCCTCCCGGGCACGGACCCCGTCCACAAGGTCACGATCATCCCCCGCGGCCGCGCGCTGGGCCTCACCCAGCAGCTCCCGCAGGAGGACCGGCTCAACATCTCCCAGGAGTACGCGCTCAACCAGGTCGCGATCCTCATGGGCGGCCGGCTCGCCGAGGAGATCACCTTCAGCCAGAAGACGACCGGCGCCGGCAACGACATCGAGGTCGCGACCAACCTCGCCCGCTCCATGGTCTGCGAGTGGGGCATGAGCGAGAAGATGGGCCCGCTCGCCTTCGGCAAGAAGGAGGGCGAGGTCTTCCTCGGCCGCGAGATGAACACGGTCCAGACCTTCTCCGAGCAGACCGCCCGCGACATCGACGCCGAGGTGCACCGCATCGTCTTCGAGCAGTACGACCGGGCGAAGCGCGTGCTCCTCGAGCACCAGACGATCCTCAACAAGATCGCCGACGCCCTCATCGAGTACGAGACGCTCGACGCGTCGGACATCGACCTGCTCGTCTCGGGCGGCTCGATCAGCCGTCCGCCGCCGCCGAAGCCGCTCGCCGCGGCCGCCGCCGAGAAGAAGAAGGGCGGCCTCCTCGACGCGGCCACGGCGCCCGTGCCGGCCAAGGCCTAGCGCGATGCGCATGCGGATCGGGGCCAGGCTCTTCGACGGGCCTGGCCCCTATCTCATGGGGATCGTGAACGCGACCCCCGACTCGTTCTCGGACGGCGGCCGGTTCCTCGACCCGGACCTGGCGGTCGCGCACGCGTTCCGGCTCGCCGAGGAGGGGGCGGACCTCGTCGACCTGGGCGGCGAGTCGACCCGGCCCGGCGCGCCGCCGGTGCCCGCGGACGAGGAGCAGAGGCGCGTGGTCCCGGTCGTCGCGGCCCTCCGCGCCCGCGGGTTCGCGCTCCCGATCTCCGTGGACACGACGAAGGCGACGGTCGCGCGCGCCGCGCTCGAGGCCGGCGCGGATCTGGTGAACGACGTGTCGGGCCTCGCCGATCCCGCGCTCGCGCGGGTCGTCGCGGAGGCGGGCGTCCCGGTCGTGCTCATGCACACGCGCGGGACGCCGGCGGACATGCAGTCGCGGGCGCGCTACGGCGACGTCGCCGCCGAGGTCCGCGCCGAGCTCGCCCTGGTGCTGCGGCGGGCCGAGGCGGCGGGTGTGGATCCGGAGCACACCATCCTCGACCCCGGCATCGGCTTCGCGAAGACGCCGGAGCACAACCTCGAGCTCCTCGCCCGGGTCGCAGAGCTGCGCGCGCTCGGACGCCCGCTCCTCGTCGGGCCCTCCCGCAAGAGCTTCATCGGCAAGGCCGCGGGCGCCCCCGTGGAGGATCGGCTGCCCGGAACGCTCGCGGCCGTGACGGCGGCGGTGCTCGCCGGGGTGGAGTGGCTGAGGGTCCACGACGTGGCGCCCGCTCGCCAGGCTGCCCGGGTGGCGGCGGCCATCCGGGACGCCGCGCGGCCCCGCTGACGAGTGCTCGGCTTGAAGTCGGCCTCACGGTAGACTGCCGCGCCCGGAGACCTCCGTTGCAATCCGTCCTCACGTTCCTCATCGGGCCGGACGCCACCGTCCGCGACGCGCTGCTCGCGCTCGTCGACGTCGCCGTCGTGGCGTTCCTCTGCTACCACGTGCTCCGCTTCATCCGGGGCACCCGCGCGACCGCGATCCTCGTCGGGCTCGCCCTCGTCGGCCTCGCGTACGCGGGCGCCGAGGGGGCCGGGCTCGCCACGCTCTCCTGGCTCCTCGGCCACTTCCTCAGCTACTCGTTCATCTTCGGCGTCATCGTGCTGTTCCAGGCGGACCTCCGGCGTGCGCTCGCCGAGCTGGGCCGCTCTCCGCGCCTGGCGCGGGTGGTGGCGAGGATCGTCCACGACGAGCGCGGCGCGCACGCCGAGCGGGTCGCGCGGATCGGCACGATCGACGCGGTGGTGAAGGCGGCCCTCGAGCTCGCCCGGCGGCGGGTGGGCGCCCTCGTCGTGGTCGAGCGGACCGCCGATCTCGCCGAGCTCGCCGGCTCCGGGTTCCGCCTCGACGCCGCGATCACGCCCGAGCTCCTCGTCGCGCTGTTCCAGCCCGCGAGCCCGATCCACGACGGCGCGGTCGTGGTGCGGGGGAGCCGGGCCGCCGCCGCGACGTGCCTGCTCCCGCTCTCCGCGGCGCCCACCGCGCTCGAGCTCGGCACGCGCCATCGGGCCGCCCTCGGCCTCGCCGAGGAGGTGGACGCCGCGGTGGTCGTCGTCTCCGAGGAGCGGGGCGAGATCTCCGTCGCGCTCGAGGGGACGCTGCACCGCGGGCTCGACGAGAAGCGCCTGCGCGCGCTGCTCTACGCCGCCGTCCTCGGCGCGGATCACGGCGGGGCGGGCGGTCTCGCCGCCGTCGCCCGGCCGGGGGAGGCGTCGCCCGCGAGGCGCCGGCAGGGAGGATCGCATGCGGCGCTCTGACGTCGCGCTCGCGCTCCTCGCCGTCGCGATCGCGCTCGCGCTCTTCGTCGTGGTGCGCGGCGAGCGGCGCGTCACCGCGGTCTACGCGGTGCCGGTCGAGGCGGTGCTTCCACCGCGCGTTCCGCCTCTCGACGCGCTCCCGGTCGAGGTCACCGTCGCGGTGAACGGGCCGTGGGCGCGCCTCCGGGTCCTCGACCCGGCGAGCCTCGGCCCCGTCCGCGTCGACGTCACGCGCGCCGGCGGCGGCCAGGTCGCGTGGCGCGCGCGGGCGGAGGCGCTGCGCCTCCCTCACGGCCTGCGCCTCGAGTCCATCACCCCCGCCCAGGGCACGATCGATCTCCGGCGGGACGCCCGTTGAACGCTCCTCCCTCAAACCCTAGGTTGCCTGCGATGCCCACCCGTGAACCCTCCCCGACGTCCCGCGCAGCCGTGAACGGCGCGGCGCGCGCGCGCCTCCCCCGCAACGAGGCGCGGAACACCCTGCGCGACGGCCTTTCCGGCAACGGCGCCCGGAGCCACGCGCCGGTCGCTCGCCGGCTGTTCGGCACCGACGGCGTGCGCGGCGTCGCGAACGTCCACCCGATGACCGCCGAGATGGCGCTCCAGCTCGGGCGGGCGCTCGCCTACGTGGTGCGGAACGGCTCGCACCGGCACCGCATCGTCATCGGCAAGGACACCCGCCTGTCGGGGTACATGCTCGAGCAGGCGATCGCCTCCGGGATCAGCTCGATGGGCGTGGACGTGATGCTCTCGGGCCCCCTGCCGACGCCCGGCATCGCGTTCCTCACCGAGTCGATGCGGGCGGACGCGGGCGTGGTCATCAGCGCGAGCCACAACCCGTACCAGGACAACGGGATCAAGTTCTTCTCGCGCGACGGGTTCAAGCTCCCCGACGCCGTCGAGCTCCAGATCGAGCAGCTCGTGCTCGGCGAGTCGGGCCTCGAGGAGTTCCACGCGCTCCGCCCGACGGCCACGCGCATCGGGAAGGCGAAGCGGATCGACGACGCCATCGGCCGCTACGTGGTGTTCCTCAAGTCGATCTTCCCGAAGAGCCTCACCCTCGACGGGCTCACCATCGTGGTCGACTGCGCCCACGGCGCGGCCTACCACGTGGCGCCGGCGGTGTTCGAGGAGCTCGGCGCCAAGGTCATCGCGCTCAACGTGAAGCCGGACGGGAAGAACATCAACGACGGGTGCGGCGCCGTTCACCCGGAGAGCATGGCGAAGGCCATCCAGAAGCACCGGGCGCACCTCGGCCTGGCGCTCGACGGGGACGCCGACCGCGTGATCCTGGCGGACGAGAACGGGCGCATCGTGGACGGCGACGCGGTCATGGCCCTCGTCGGGCGCGACCTCATCCACCAGAAGGCGCTCGCCAAGAAGACGGTGGTCGCGACGGTCATGTCGAACCTCGGCCTCGAGCGCGCCCTCGCCGGCGCGGGTGGCCGGGTGGTCCGGACGGCGGTGGGCGATCGCTACGTCGTCGAGGAGATGCGCCGCAGCGGCTACAACTTCGGCGGCGAGCAGTCGGGGCACCTCATCTTCCTCGACCACGTCACGACCGGCGACGGCGTCGCCGCCGGCCTGAACGTGCTCGCGGTGATGCAGCGCGAGGGGCGCCCGCTCTCGGAGCTCGCCCGCTGCTTCGAGCCGGTGCCGCAGGCGCTCGTGAACGTCGCGGTGAAGGAGAAGCGGCCGCTCTCGGACCTGCCGGGGGTCGCGGGCGCCATCGCCGCGGTGGAGAAGGCGCTCGGGAAGGACGGGCGCGTCCTCGTGCGCTTCTCCGGCACGGAGAACAAGGTCCGCGTCCTCGTCGAGGGCACGGACGGCAAGCGGATCCGGGCCCAGGCCGAGCAGATCGCCGAGGAGCTGCGCAAGGCGCTGGGGTAGCGGCCACCGAAGGTCCGTCGCGGGCACAGGCGCAGCCGGGTGAGGCTGCGCCGGAGCCGAGCGCGGGTTCGGGGGGGGACGCGCCGTGTGCGTCCCTCCGGCACGAAATGAGTTAGATTCCGGCCATGCCAGCTCGTCTCGGTGTCAACGTCGACCACGTCGCGACGCTCCGTCAGTCCCGCCGCACGACGTACCCGGACCCCGTCGCCGCGGTGGTGCTCGCCGAGCTGGGCGGGGCGGACCAGATCACCATCCACCTCCGCGAGGACCGCCGGCACATCCAGGAGCGGGACCTCCAGATCCTGCGGCGCACCGTCTCGACCCGGCTCAACCTCGAGATGGCCGCCACCCAGGAGATGGTGAAGATCGCCTACGAGGTGAAGCCCGACGTCGTGACGCTCGTGCCGGAGCGGCGCGAGGAGCTCACCACCGAGGGCGGCCTCGACGCCGTCGGCGGCCGCGACAACGTGCGCAAGGTCGTGAAGACGCTGCGCGACGCCGACATCAAGGTCTCGCTGTTCATCGATCCGGATCTCGATCAGGTGAAGGCGGCGCACCGCGCCGAGGCGTCCACGGTCGAGTTCCACACCGGGCGCTACTGCGACGCGCGGCTCGCCCCGGATCGCCGCAAGGAGCTCTCGCGGCTCGTGGACGCCTGCAAGGCGGCGTCGAAGCTGGGGCTCGAGGTGGCGGCGGGGCACGGGCTCAACTACCAGAACGTGCTGCCGGTCGCGGCCATCCCCGAGATCGAGGAGCTCAACATCGGCCACTCGATCGTGGGGCGGGCGGTGCTGGTCGGCATGGAGCGCGCCGTCCGCGAGATGCGGGAGCTCATCGCGAAGGCGCGGCCGTAGGTTCGATCCGCTCGCCCTGAGCTGTCGGGCGGCGCGGGCGAGGGGAGGCGACGTGGTCCTCGGGCTCGGCATGGACGTCGTGGAGGTGGCGCGGATCGAGCGCGTCCTCGCGGGCCCTCCCGGCCGCGCGGACCGCTTCCTCGCGCGCTGCTTCACCCAGGGCGAGCGCGCCTACTGCGACGCCGCCCGCGACCGCGCGACGCGCTACGCCGCCCGCTTCGCCGCGAAGGAGGCGGCGTCGAAGGCGCTCGGCGCGCCCGCCGGGATCCGCTTCACCGACGTCGAGGTGGTCCGGGGGCAGGGCGCGCCCGCGCTCGCGCTCCGCGGCGTGGCCTGGGAGGCGGCGGAACGGCTCGGCGTGCGGCGCGTGCTCGTCACCCTCACCCACGACGGCGGGGTCGCCGCGGCGACCGTCGTGCTCGACGGGGAGGCGCGATGAGGCTCGTCGGCTCCGCGGAGATGCGGGCCATCGACCGCGCCGCCATCGACGCGTTCGGGGTGCCTTCGCTCGCGCTCATGGACCGCGCCGGGCGCGCAGTGGCGGAGGCGGCGCGCGCGCTCGCGGCGCCGGACGGCCGGTTCGTCGTGGTCTGCGGCGGCGGGAACAACGGCGGCGACGGCTACGTCGCGGCGCGGATCCTCCGCGCGGCGGGGCGCGACGCCAGGGTCCTCTCCCTCGTCGCGGCGGCCCGCCTCGCGGGGGACGCGCGCGCGACGCGCGACGAGGCGGAGCGCGCGGGCGTGCCCATCGACGAGGCGGGCGCGCTCGGCGGGCTCGACGCCGGGCCGGGCGACGTGGTGGTCGACGCGATCTTCGGCACCGGGCTCTCGCGCGCGCCCGAGGGCGCCTTCGCGCGGGCCATCGAGCGCGTCGACGCCGCGCGGGCCGCCGGCGCGCGCGTCCTCGCCGTCGACGTCCCCTCCGGCCTCTCCGCCGACACCGGCCGGCCGCTCGGGGCCTGCGTCCGCGCCGACCGGACCGTCACCTTCGCGTTCCAGAAGCGCGGGCTCGTCCTGCACCCCGGCCCGTCCTTCGCGGGCGAGGTGACCGTCGCCGACATCGGCATCCCGCCGGAGGCGGCCGGGCGCGTCGCGGTCCTGTGCGAGCTCCTCGAGGCGGACGGGGCCCGCGCGCTCCTGCCGCCGCGCAGGCCCGACGCGCACAAGGGCGACGCCGGGCGGCTCCTCGTCGTCGCCGGCTCGCCCGGCAAGACCGGCGCGGCGCACCTCGCGCTCACGGGCGCGCTCCGCGGCGGCGCCGGCCTCGTCACGCTCGCGGCGCGGGCGGAGGCGCTGGCGCTCGCCCTGTTCGGCCGCCCCGAGGCCATGAGCACGGCGGTGCCCGGGACGGGACCGCTCGGGCGCGCGGACCTCCAGGCGCTGCTCGCCGCGGCGAAGGGCGTGGACGCGCTCGCCATTGGCCCAGGCATCCCGCGCGGCGACGAGACGGGCGAGCTCCTGCGCGCGCTCCTCGAGCGCGCGCGGCTCCCGGCCGTGCTCGACGCCGACGCGCTGAACGCGCTCGCGGACGATCCCGTACGGCTCGCGGGCCTGGGCGTGCCGCTCGTGCTCACGCCGCATCCCGGCGAGATGGCGCGCCTGTGCGGGACGACGATCGAGGCGGTGCAGGCGGACCGCCTCGGCGTCGCCGCCGAGAAGGCGCGCGAGTGGCGCGCGACGATCGTGCTGAAGGGCGCGCGCACGGTGGTCGCGGACCCGGAGGGTCCGGCGGCGGTGATCCCGACCGGCAACGCCGGCATGGCCACGGGCGGGACGGGCGACGTGCTCGCGGGGCTCGTCGGCGCGCTGCTCGCGGGCGGCCTCGCGCCCGGCGCGGCGGCGCGCGTGGGCGCCTGGGTGCACGGGCGCGCGGGAGATCGGGTGGCGGCGCGCCTCGGGCAGCGCGGGCTCCTGGCCGGCGACCTGGGCGAGGCGATCGGGGAGGTCTGGGCGGAGTGGGGACGATGACGGCGGAGCGGTTCACCGCGCGGCGGACGACGCGCTCGGCGCGCGCGACCTACGCGCTCGGGAGGAAGCTCGGCGGGCTCCTCCAGCCCGGCGACGTGGTGGCGCTCGTGGGCGAGCTCGGCGCGGGCAAGACCCAGCTCGTGCGCGGCGCCTGCGAAGGCGCGGAGGTCCCGGCGGAGGAGGTCTCGTCGCCGAGCTTCGCCATCGTCGCGACCTACCGCGGCAGGATCCCGGTGCACCACGCCGACCTCTACCGGATCGGCGACGAGGACGAGCTCTACGGGACCGGCTTCGGCGACCTCGTGGGCGGGGAGGGCGCGCTGCTCGTGGAGTGGGCGGACCGGATCCCTTCGGCGCTCTCCGCCGAGCGGCTCATTCTCACGCTGTCGCACGACGCGAAGGCGCCGTCGGTGCGGCACGTGGAGATCGAGGGCGTCGGAGCGCGACACGCGGCGCTCGCGCGGGCGCTCGCGGGGCCAGGGCGGCGCACCCGCCGCGTCGCGAATGCAGCCGAGCCGCTCGCGCGCGTCAAGCCCGGGAAGTGATCCCAGGGCGCGCCTCGCTCACCGGCAGCGACGCAACGCGCGGCGGCGGCTTCAGCGGCCGGCCCGACGGCACCACCTGCTCACCCGCGCTGCGCGGCCACGGCGGGTCCCCCGGCGCCGACCCGGGGGACCCGCGGCGGGCCAGCCGTCAGTACCAGAGATCGTCGCGGCGCACGCCTGCTCCCGGCCGCAGCCCCTGGTCGTCGAGATCCTGCGCGAGGTCGTTCCAGAGCGACTCCGCGAGCCCGGACAGCGCGCTGCGCTTGCGATCGAGGCTCATCGGGTCCGTGCGACCGCGGCCGGCCTGGAACTCCTGCGCGGCGCGGCGGAGGTACCCGGCGATGCGCCCGCTCCGCTCGGTGCGGGCGGCCTGCTCGGCCCGCTCCAGCTCGTCGAGGATCCTCGCTTCCACCCGCGCGACGAGGTCGGCGCTCCGGCGGACGCAGGCAGTGTCGAACTGGGCGAGCAGCCGGTCCACCTTCACCAGGAACGCGCTCACCTCCTCGTCGTCGCCCCCGCGCCCGGGCCGGCCTCCGCCCGAGCCGCCGGTGCGCTCATGCGCCAGCGCTGCGACCTCGTCGTCGGCGATGGCCCCGCGGTAGACACGGACGTCGTCGAGCCGCCCCTCGAGCCCGGTCCCGAGCCGCGCGCGGGCCCCGGTCGCGTCGGGGCGGGCGCCGAGGAAGGCCGGGCCCTTCGAGCCCTCGAGCCGCTGGAGCGACGCCTCGGCCTCGACGGACCCGTCGAGGAAGATCGCTGCGCGCTCGCCATCGAAGGTGGCGGCGACGTGGACCCACTGGCCCTTGGCCACCGCGCGCGCGGTCCGCACGCCCTGCGCCCGCGAGCCGTACCCACCGCCGGGGATGGCGAGGGCCACCTTGCCGCCCGCGTCGATCCGCAGCTCGAGCCAGCGATCCCGTGGGCCCTCAGCGGACGAGACCTTCGAGAAGATCACCTGCTCGCGGTCGGTGCGGCCGGGCCGGACCCAGGCCGCGATGGTGAACCGATCGGGCTCCGCCCGCTGGCCGAGGTCCACGTAGTCCCTGCCGGAGAAGGCGAGCGAACCCTCTGGGTCGCCGCCGCGGTCCTCCGCCGGGCGTGCCTTGCCGACGATCTTGCCGTCGGCGCGGCCCTGCCGGTCGGCCGCGTCGCCGTCGAGCGGGTACCACGCCACCAGCGCGGCGGCGCGCGGCCCGCCACGGCCAGCAGCTCCGCGTCGCCGAGCGCGCGATCCCAGAAGTTCACGTCCTCGATGCCGCCCTGGAACGCGAAGGTTGGGCCCGCCGGCGTGCGACCGTCGCGGCCACCACCCTCGGGGCGCGCGCCGATGAAGGTCTCGGTGCGGGTCTGGGCGTACGCCACCTCGAGCGGAGCGCCGTCGCGGACACCATCCACCCAGAGCTGCGCTCGTCTGCCGTCGTAGGTCGCGGCCACGTGCACCCAGCGGCCGGGCTCGAGCGCGCGCTGCCCCTGCGCCGCGTCCCAGTCGCCACCGCCCGGGACGTGCAGGAAGAGCCGGCCGCCGGGGTCGAGGCGCAGCTCGAGGTTCTTCTCGTAGTGGCCCGGGAGGTTCCGGATCTTGGAGACGATCGCCATCACACGGTCGGTCGCGTCGGGCCGGATCCAGGCGGCGATGGTGAAGCGCGGGAGCTGCAGCGCGTCGCCGAGGACGACCCATGCGCGCGCACCGTCGAACCAGAGCGCGCCCCGGGGCCGCCCATCGTGGCCCTCGAGCGGGCGCGCGCCGACCACGCGCGCCGGCCTCCGCGTGACGCGGTCCACGGCGTCGCCGTCGAGCGGGTACGACGCCACCAGGCCGCGATCGAGCTCGACCGAGACCGGGCTCGCGCTGGGCCGGCCGTAGGGATCGATCGACCGCGCCTGCGCCGTAGCGACGGCGGGCAGCACGAGGGCGAGGGCGAGAAGGGCGAGGGTGCGGGGTCGAAGCAGCATCGGGGCCTCCGGGTTGGGCGCGCAGGGTCGCAGGGGCTCGGGGCCGCCCGCAAGCGGTGGTTCGTACGACACCGGGGACTCCGGCGGCGCTCCGCGTATTCAGCCGCAGCGGGCTCCTCGCGCGGCCGGGTGGCGGGCTCCGTGCGCAACGCGTCGAAACTCTTCGGGTTGGCACTCGGCTTCGAGGCACGCCGCCGCGTCCTCGAACACTCTGGGTCCGGCGAAGCCGAAGCCTGGAAAGGATCGCGCGTCGAGTCAGGTTCCGGTGGCCCACTCGAGCGCGTCGTCGAGCCGGTCCTGGCCGAAGAAGAGCTCGCCGCGCGTGACGAAGTCGGGCGCGCCGAAGAGGCCGAGCCGGGACGCCTCGGCCGTCCGGTCGCGGAGGGCCTGCTTCACCTCGGAGGACGACGCCCGCGCGACGAGGGCCTGCGGGTCCTGCCCGGCGTCCGCGAGGAGCGCCGCGACGACCGCGGGGTCCGCGATGTCCCGGTCCTCGGCGAAGTTCGCGCGGAAGACCGAGCGGAAGAAGTCGGGCGCCCACGGCTCGGCCGCGACGATGCAGCCGATCCGCGCGGCGAGCAGGCCGTTCCGGGGGAAGAGCGAGGGCCTCCGCCACGGGAGACCGTACTTCGCGCAGAGCCGCTCCACGTCGCGCCACATGTAGCGGCCGCGCACCGGGTAGGCGTTGAACGGGGAGTCCTTGATCCCGAGCTGCTCGGTGAAGATCGGACCGAGCAGGAACGGCCTCCACTCGACCGGAACGCCCGCGCGGGCGGCGAGCGGTTCGATCCGCAGCGCGGCGACGTACGAGTAGGTGCTCGCGAAGTCGAACCAGAACTGGAGGGGCGCGCTCGGCATGCGACGATCTTAGCGCGCCCCTGGCCTCCGGGGCCGGGGCCGGCTGGACCCGTGTCGGACCCGCCTGCTACGTTGCACGTCCCTGAACGTATGTCCCGGCGTTACCAGCTCAAGTCCCAGGCCGCCCCGGCCCGCGCGCTCAACTACCAGGGCCTGCTCAACGACCAGCAGATCGCGGTCGTCGAGGCGGGCGAGGGGCCGATCCTCGTCGTGGCGGGAGCCGGCTCCGGCAAGACGCGCACGCTCACCTGGCGCGTGGCGCGGCTCCTCGCGGACGGCGTCTCGCCCGAGTCGATCCTCCTCCTCACCTTCACCAACAAGGCGGCGCAGGAGATGCTCCGGCGGGTCGGCGAGGTCTGCCGGCTCGACACGCGCCAGATCACCGGCGGCACGTTCCACCACGTCGCGCACCAGATCCTGCGCGAGCACGGCGGCGAGCTCGGCTACCAGAAGGGCTACTCGATCCTCGACCGCGAGGACTCGCGCGACGTCATGACCGCGGCGATCGCCGACTGCGGGCTCGCGGTGGGGGCCCGCCGCTTCCCCAAGGCGGACGTCCTCATCGACCTCGTCTCGATGGCGGTGAACACCCAGACGCCGCTCGCCGACGTCCTCGCCGACCGACGCCCGCAGTTCGTCCCGCTGACCGACGACGTCCTCCGCGTCGCGCGCCGCTACGCAGAGCGGAAGCACGAGCTCAACGCGATGGACTTCGACGATCTGCTCCTCAACTGGAAGATCCTGCTCGCCGAGCGCGAGACCGTCCGGCGCGCCGTCGCAGGCCGCTACGCCCACGTGCTCGTGGACGAGTACCAGGACACGAACCGGCTCCAGGGCGACGTCGTCGACCTCATCGCCGCCGGGCACCGGAACCTCTGCGTCGTCGGCGACGACGCGCAGAGCATCTACGCGTTCCGCGGCGCCCACTTCGCGAACATCCTCGAGTTCGAGAAGCGCTACCCCGACGCGCGCCGCTACGACCTCACCGTCAACTACCGCTCCACCCCGCAGATCCTGGGCCTCGCGAACGCCTCCATCGCCGCGAACGTGCGGCAGTTCGAGAAGGAGCTCACGAGCGTCCGCGCCGACGGCACGCTCCCGGCGGTCGTGCCCTGCCGCGAGGTCCAGCAGCAGGCCGCGTTCGTCGCGCAGCGGGTGCTCGAGCTCCGCGACGAGGGCATCCCGCTGCCGGAGATCGCGGTCCTCTACCGCGCGCACCACCACGCGATGGAGATCCAGTTCGAGCTCGCGCGGCGCGGCATCCCCTTCGTCGTGCGGAGCGGGGTGCGGTTCTTCGAGGCGGCGCACGTGAAGGACGTGCTCGCCCACCTGCGCTTCGTCCGCAACCCCGGCGACGAGCTCGCCCTCAAGCGCTGCCTCAAGATCACCCCCGGCGTCGGGACCGCCACCGCGGAGGCCGTCTGGAACGCGTTCCTCGGGCGGCGGCGGCGCGGGGCGGGCACGGTGGACGAGCTCCTCGCGCCGGACGTCGCCTCCCACGTGCCGCCCAAGGGGCGCACGGGGTACCGCAAGCTCGCGGAGCTCCTGCGGGCGCTCTCGCGCAAGCCCACCGCCGACCTGCCGGGCGAGGCGATCGAGAAGGTCATCGAGGGCGGCTACGAGGAGTACCTCCGCGCCGAGTTCCTGAACGCCGACTCGCGCGTGGAGGACCTCCGCCAGCTCGCCGAGTACGCGCGCGGCTACGAGGACACCGAGACCTTCCTCGCCGAGATCTCGCTCCTCACCGAGCTCACCGCCGAGACGGTCTCGGAGGGCGGCGAGCCGGACGAGAAGATGATCCTCTCGTCGGTGCACCAGGCGAAGGGGCTCGAGTGGCGGGCGGTGTTCGTGGTGTGGCTCTCCGACGGGAGGTTCCCGTCGGCGCAGGCGCTCAAGGATCGCGACGGGGAGGAGGAGGAGCGGCGCCTGTTCTACGTCGCGTGCACCCGCGCCAAGGACGAGCTGTACCTCACGTACCCCATCCTCGCCGCGCCGCGCGACCGCGAGCGCGTCGTCATGAAGGCCTCGCGCTTCGTCGAGGAGCTCCCCGGCGAGCCGGAGCTGTTCGAGCGCTGGCAGCTCGACGAGCCGGGGGGCGGCGCGCCCGCGCTCGGCGCCGCGCCGCCGCCGCACGGGCAGCTCCCGCCGCGCGACCCGCGCGTCGTGCCGGCGCTCTTCGGCGCGCCCGATCCCGCCGACGCGCCGCGCCTCGGCGCGCGCGGGAGCGCCGCGCGCGAGCTGCCGGCCGCGAACGACGGGCCCGAGGACGGGGACGGGGACGGGGACGGGGACGACGTGCCGTTCTAGATTCGTGCTAAGGATCCGGGCACATGGCCGCCCGCGAGAAGCCCGTCCTCGGCATCGATCTCGGCACGACCAACGCCTGCGTCGCGCACGTCCGCAGCCGGCTCCCCAAGGTGGTCCCGACCGACCGCGGCAACCTCATCCTGCCCACGGTCGTGGCGCTCTCGGACAAGGCCGACTTCCTCGTCGGCGCCGTGGCGAAGGACCAGCTCGTCACGAACCCGAAGAACACCATCTACGGCGCGAAGCGGCTCATCGGGCGCAAGTGGAGCTCCAAGGTCGTCCAGGAGCTGCGCAACTACTATTCGTACGACATCGTCGAGGGGCCGAACGGCGACGCGGCGGTGACGCTGGGGGGCAAGATCCTCACGCTCCCCGAGATCTCCGCGATGGTGCTCGCGCACATCAAGAAGATCGCCGGCCAGTTCCTGCAGAAGGACATCGACGAGGCGGTCATCTCGGTGCCGGCCTATTACTCCGACGCCCAGCGCCAGGCGGTGCGCGAGGCCGGACGGCTGGCCGGGTTCGAGGTGAGACGGATCGTGAACGAGCCGACCGCGGCCGCGCTCGCGTACGGGTTCGGGCGCGCGCTCGACCAGAAGATCCTGGTCTACGACCTCGGCGGCGGGACGTTCGACGTCTCGGTGCTCCAGCTCCAGGGCAACGTCTTCGAGGTGCTGGCGACCGGCGGCGACACGTTCCTCGGCGGCGTGGACTTCGACAACCGCATCATCGACTACGTCCTCGAGGACTTCTGGCGGCAGCACAAGATCGACCTCGCCGGCTCGCCCATCGCGATGCAGCGGGTCAAGAAGGGCGCCGAGGCGGCGAAGATCGACCTGTCGCTCATCCCGAACGTCACGATCGACCTGCCCTACATCGAGGAGAAGAAGGGGCGCCCGCTCGACGTCCGCGTGCCGCTCTCCCGCCAGCAGCTCGACGACCTCACGATGGACCTCGTCGACCGCACCTTCGAGCTGTGCGACCAGGTGCTCGCCGACAAGCGGCTCCGCCCGCAGGACATCGACGAGATCATCCTCGTCGGCGGGCAGAGCCGGATGCCGCTCGTCCAGCAGAAGATCCAGCAGCACTTCGGCAAGCCGGCGCGCAAGGGCGTCCACCCCGACGAGTGCGTCGCGCTCGGCGCGGCGATCCTGGGCGACTCCCTCGGCCAGATCGACTCGGTGACGCTCGTGGACGTGCTGTCGATGCCCATCGGCATCGCCACGCCGCAGAACCTGTTCCGCCGGGTGCTCGAGAAGAACACCACCATCCCCGCCTCGAAGAGCTTCCGCCTCCCGCCGCCGCGCGAGCCGGGGAAGCCCATCGAGATCGACATCTACCAGGGCGACTCGGACCACGTGGTGGACGACGAGTTCCTCGGCTCGATCCGGCTGCCCGCGGCGGCGACGGGCCGGCGCATCGACTTCAGGCTCGACGAGGAGTGCCTGCTCAAGGTGAGCTTCGACGATCCGGTGAAGGGCATGACCGAGCTCGAGCTCGCGACGCGCGACACGCCCGAGGCGATCCGGCGCGCGCTCGCCGAGGACGCGCGCGGGCGGGCGGCGGGGGAGGGCGGTCGCGCCGCCGAGGGCGACGCGGGCGAGCGCCGCGGCGGCATCTTCGGGTGGCTGAAGCGGGGCTAGCGATGCGCTTCGGATCTCGCGAGTGGATCGACGCGGTCGCCGCCGCGCTCAACCGGCAGCCGGACCTCGCGAGGGCGCTCGCCGGGCTCGGCGCCGACGCCGCCTTCGTGGTCGAGGCGGAGAGGCCCGCCTGGAAGGCGGACGTGGCGGCCTACGCGCGCCACGCGCGCGGGCAGATCGTGGAGTGGCGTCTGCTCGAGGATCCCGACGATCTCCTCGAGCTCGAGCCCGCCTACGTCGTGCGCGCGCCCTACGGCACATGGAAGGGGCTCTTCAACGGGGGCGACCCCGTGAAGGCCGCGATCTCCGGCCGCGTCCGGGTCGAAGGTGACCTCGAGGCGCTGGTGCGGCGGAGCGGATTCCGTTACGTGGTCGATGCGGCGCTCTGCGCCGTCGTGACCGAGTTCCCCTGAGGAGGCGGAGACGGATGGCGCGCAAGGGCTTCGCAGAGCGGCTCCTCGAGACGGGGACCCGGCTCGTCACCCAGGCGACGGAGGCGGTCCTCAAGGACCCGCGCGGCCAGGAGGCCGTGGCGCGCGCCGTGGGCGCCGCGCAGCGCGGTCGCAAGCGGCTCGAGGAGGCGCAGACCCGCTTCATGAAGGCCGCGGGCGTGCCCGGCCGGCAGGATTACCAGGAGCTCGCGAAGCAGCTCGCCCGCATCAAGCGCAAGGCGCGGGAGCTCTCGCACCGGCTCGACGAGCCGGGTCGGCCGGGCGACGGACCGGACGGTCCCACGACGCATTGAGCTCGTTGACACGACCCGGGACCGACGGCATACTCCGCCGCCTCGTTGCACCGGGGCGCTTAGCTCAGCGGTAGAGCACAGCCTTCACACGGCTGGGGTCGCAGGTTCGAAACCTGCAGCGCCCACAAGAAGATCGAGGGGTTGGCGGAGACGCCAGCCCCTTTCCCTTTTCTGGAGGGTCGCCTCGGGCGCCTACCCGCCGGGAAACCCCGCGTCCTCTCGGCAGCGACGATCCGCGGCTGCCGAGCGTGGCCGTGCGTCACCCAGGGTGACCTCCGGGGGCCGGACGGGCCATCGCCGGCAGGACGCTCGCGGGGCTGCGCGCACCGAGGCGCCCTGCTACAGGGTGAGTTGCGGCGCGCGGCGCACGACGCGTCCGCCCCGCGCCAGGAGGCCGCCATGGCGGACGTCGCGTATCGCCCGGAGATCGTCATCGAGCGGCTCGCGGGCTCGATCCGGAGAGCCCACCTCCCTGCCGAGCCCGAGCCCGTGCTCTTCGGGACCCACGGCGCGGTCGCGGAGCACTACGGTAGGGCGCCCGGCACGTTCGAGCCCCATGCGACGACGCTCGACTACGTCATCGGCGCCACCGGCGGCTGACTGCTCGGCACCTTCGGAGGCGCGCTGGAGGCGCGCCAGATCCCGGCCACCGGCGACAGGCTCCGTGCGCGGGTCACGGGCGAGGTCGAGCTCGAGGAGCGCGTGCTCGTCATCCGGCGCATCCACGTGGTCCTGGAGCTGAAAGGGAGCGCCGAGCAGCGGGAGACCGCCGAGCGCGTGCACGGCTTCTTCGCGGACGCGTGCCCCCTGTACCGCACGCTCCGGAGCGCCATCGCCATCACGACCGAGCTCGCCCTTCTCGGTCGGCTAGAGCGCCTGCCCGTCGCCCCCCGGGTCGCGCCCCGCGCACGATCACAGCTCGTACTCGCGGGCGACGAGGCCTTGCAGCCTGCGCGCCTGCCGGAACGCCTCCTTGAGGACGTGGCGGTCGAGGTCGTTGAGCTCCCTCGGGTCCACCCGGTTCGCGCCCTCGCCCGGCGCGTGCGTCGCCTGGTTTCGCAGGCGGAGCAGGTGGATGAAGTAGAAGGCGTCGACGAGGGCGGCGACGCTGCCGGAGCCGAGGTGCCCGGCGTCCGCGACCGCACGGAGGCGCTCGGCGCTGCTCGTGTGCGGGATGCGGTGGGCGAGCGCGAGGATGCGCGCGGCGTCCACGAACGGTCGCGAGCCGTAGGTCTTGAGCTCGAGCGTGTGGGGGAAGTCCTTCGCCCGGTTGTCGAAGACGAAGTCGCGGAGCGTGCCGAGCGGCGGCTGGCACGTGAGCGCGTTCTCGGCCAGGACGCGCAGGAAGAGCGGCCGCTCCGCAGTCTCGGCGAGGAGCCACTCCCGGAGCTGCTCCGCGAGGCGGTCGGCCCCGTGGATCGGCCTGAGGTCGAAGAAGACGGAGGCGTGGAGGAGCGCCTGCGCCTGCGGCTCGTGGATCCAGCGCCCGAAGGCGCGCCGCCACTCGTCGAGGGTGAGGCACCACTGCGGGTTGCCCGCCATGATGCCCCCCTTGCAGAGGGGGAAGCCGCAGGCGTCGAGCTTCTCGTTCACCGCCCGCGCGAACGGGACGAGCGCCGCGCGGACCTCCGCGGCGTCCGCCTCCTCGGCCTCGAAGACGAGGCCGTTGTCCTGGTCGGTGCTGAACGTCTGCTCGAGGCGGCCCTCCGACCCGAGGGCGATCCAGCAGAACGGCACCGGCGGCAGGTCGTGCTCGTCGATCGTCAGGTCGATGATCCGGATGGTGAGCAGATCGGTGAGCGTCGAGGTGAAGTGGGTGAGCAGCTCCGCGCCGACGCCCTGGGCCACGAGGCCGATCGCCAGGTGCCGGATCTCCGCCGCCGCGCCGCGGAGCGCGGCGAGGTCCTTCGCCGCGGCGATCTCGCCGCTCACCTCGCCGAGGCCGACCCGCTGGAGCCCGAAGAGATCGTCCCGCGACACGACGCCGGCGAGCCGCCCCTCGCCGTCCACCACCACGACGTGTCCCATGGCGTTCCGGGCCATCAGCAGCGCGGCCTGGTGCGCGGTCGCCTGGGGCCGGAGCGTGACGAGGCCGCCCGTCATCGCCGCGGCGATCGGCTGCTGCAGGTCGCCGCCGGGCAGCGTGACGCGCCGGAGGAGGTCGCGCAGGGTGAAGATGCCGAGTGGGACGTCTCCCGTCCGGTCCGTCACCACGATGGAGTCGATGCGCGTCCGCTCCATGCGCTCGAGCGCCACCCGGAGGGTCGCGTCGAGCGGCACCGTCACCGCGGGGCGGCGGATGATCGCCGCCAGCGGGCTGAACATCGACAGCGTCGCGCGTCGCCCCTCGGTCCCCACGGTCGCTCCTCCGTCGCTCGCGCGAGGCTCAGCGCCGGACGCCGAGCAGGTCCTTCATCTGCGCCAGGAGCTCCTTCGTGGAGAACGGCTTCGTCACGTACGCGTCGGCGCCGGCCCGGAGCCCCCGGGCCACCTCGGTGTCGCGGCCCCTGGCGGTGAGCATGAGGATCTTCGTCCCCCGCCACCGCGGGTCGGCGCGGATGCGCTCGCACACCTCGAAGCCGTTCAGCTTGGGCAGCATCACGTCGAGCACCACCAGGTCGGGCGCCGCCGCCATCGCCTCGAGCGCCGCCTCGCCGTCCGGGGCGACCGCCGTCTCGTAGCCCTCGCGCTGCAGGAGGTACTCGAGCGAGATGACGATGCTCGGCTCGTCGTCCACGATCAGCACGCGCTTGCTCATCGCCCGACCTCCTTCCGCTCCGCCACGCGCGGAGCCTCGCCGGCGGCGCGGGCGCCCGCGTCGAGCGGCAGCACGAACGAGAACGTCGCGCCGTGGCCGGGCTCGCTCTCGACCCAGAGCCGTCCCCCGAAGTGCTCGACGATCCTGCGGCTGATGGGCAGGCCGAGGCCCGTCCCGCGGGGCTTGCCGGTCAGCGTGTCGCTCACCTGCCGGAACTTCTCGAAGATGAGCTCCTGGTCGGCCGCGCCGATCCCGGGGCCGCTGTCCTGCACGTCCACCCGCACGCCGTCCGGCGCCGGCGCGAGCCGGACCTCCACGCGGCCGCCGCGCGGGCAGAACTTCACCGCGTTCGACAGGAGGTTCATGAGCACCTGCACGAGGCGGTCGCGGTCGGCGCGGACGCGCGGCGCCGGCGCGAACGAAACCGTGAGCTCGACGCCGCTGTCGCGGAACAGCTGGCTCGTCGCGTCGACCGAGTCCTGGATGGCCTCCTGCACGTCGAGCTCGGAGGTGTGCCACTCCGCGCTGCCCGACTCGATCTTCGCCATGTCGAGGAGCTGGTTGATGAGGCGGGTGAGCCGCTCGGTCTCCTTGACGATGATGGCGAGGAAGCGCGAGCGGTCGGCGAGGTTCGTGCGGGGATCCTCCCTGAGGATCTCGGAGAAGGCGCGGATCGACGTGAGCGGCGTCCGGAGCTCGTGGGTGACGCTGGACATGAACTCGTCCTTCATCCGGTCGAGCTCCTGGAGCTGGGCGTTCGCCGCGCGCAGCTCGGCGGTCGCGGTCTCGAGCTCGCGCGACTTCTGCTCGAGCTCGCGGCTGTAGGCGCGCACCTGCGACGCCTCGTCGAGGATGTCCATCACCTCGTCGATCGAGACCGGCTCCTCCTGCACCACGGAGGCGACGAGGACGCGCGCCGAGGCGCCCCCGATCGCGCCGGCGAGCTGGGTCTCGGCGAAGTGGACGAGATCGGCGTCGGCGGGCAGGGCGTCGAGCGACGCGCACCCGCGTCGCCGCGCGTAGGCGAGGAAGGCCTCCCTCGCGCGGTCCGGTCCGAGGAACCGCCCGGTGAGGGGGAGCAGATCCTGCACCGAGGCGCTGCCGCGCCAGAAGCGGGACCGGTCGAAGGCGTGGGTGCGCTCGAAGACGTCGACGAACAGGGTCGCCTGGCTCGTCTCGGCGACGCCGGGCCGGCTCGCGACCGACACGCCCACGTAGAGGCCGATGTTCGCGAGCATGCTCCAGAACAGGGCGTGCGGGATCTCGTCCATGCCCACGAGCCCGAACAGCTCCTGGGGCCGGAGCAGGGCGAGGCCGAAGAGCCCGTCGGTGAGGAAGCGCGCGGGCAGCCACCCCGACTTGGCGAAGGACGGGAGGAGCAGGGTGTAGGCCCAGACGACGAACCCGCCGGAGAGCCCGGCGATCGCGCCGGAGCGGGTGCCGCCGCGCCAGTAGATGCCGCCGAGGATCGCCGGCGCGAACTGGGCGACCGCCGCGAAGGAGATGAGGCCGATCGCGACGAGGGCGTACGCGTCGCCCGCGACGCGGAAGTAGACGTAGCCGAGGAGGAGGATCGCCCCGATCGCCAGCCGGCGGATCGAGAGCAAGAGGCCCGAGACGTCGCGCCACGCGTTGAGGCGCAGGGACTTCAGCCGCAGCAGCACCGGCATGACGAGGTCGTTGCAGACCATGGTGGAGAGCGCGATCGTCTCCACGATCACCATCCCGGTGCCGGCGGAGAGACCGCCGATGAACACGAAGAGCGTCAGCGCCTCCTTCTGCTGGGAGATCGGCAGGGTGAGCACGAAGGTGTCCGCGTCCACGCCCGCCTCAGCGAGGAGGGAGAGCCCGCCGATGGCGACCGGCAGGACGAAGACGTTGATGAGCAGGAGGTACAGCGGGAAGAGCCAGATCGCCTTGCCGAGGTGGTCCTCGTCCACGTTCTCGACGACGGTGATCTGGAACTGCCGCGGCAGGAACATGATCGACAGCATCGACAGGAGCGTCAGGAACGCCCAGGTCACGTAGCTGCCGCTCGTGCTCGGCACGGTGAGGAGCCCGCGCAGCTCCGGCGTGCGCTCGGCGAGCCGGAAGACCTCGCCGAAGCCGCGGTACATGCCGAACGTCACGAACGCCCCGACGACCAGGAACGCGAGCAGCTTCACGACCGACTCGAAGGCGATGGCCGCCACGAGCCCCTCGTGGCGCTCGGTGGCGTCGAGGTGGCGGGTGCCGAACAGGATCGTGAAGGCGGCCAGCATGAGCGCGATGTAGAGGGCGCTGTCCTGCAGGAACGGCTGCGCCTGCGCCTTGCCCGGCATGACGATGCCCGGATAGTGCAGGAGGATCGTGAAGCTGCCGGAGATCGCCTTGAGCTGGAGCGAGATGTAGGGGATGACGCCGAGCACGGCGATGATCGTCACGAGCCCGCCGAGCAGCTGGCTCTTGCCGTAGCGCGAGGCGACGAAGTCGGCGATCGAGGTGATGCGGTAGGCCTTGCTGATGCGGAGGATCTTCCGCATCACGTACCACCACAGCGGCACCATGAGCGTCGGCCCGAGGTAGACGGGGAGGAAGCCGACGCCGCTCGACGCCGCGCGGCCCACGCTGCCGTAGAACGTCCAGGTGGTGCAGTACACCGCGAGCGACAGGGCGTAGATGTACGGGTTCGCGATGAGCGACCGGCCGGCGGCGGCGCGCCGGTCGCCGTAGTACGCGATCGCGAACAGCACGCCGAGGTAGGCGAACGAGGCGACGCCGATCACCCAGCGCTGGAGCATGGGCCCCGCTCCTAGACCCGCGCCCGCTCGATGACGAGCGCCATGAGGAGGATGATCAGGATCCACACCGCGAACACGTAGGCGTAGAGCAGGGGGATCCCGGCGAGCTCGCCGGGACGCGCGAAGAGGAAGAGGATCGGGTAGTTCAGCAGCGCGCCGCCCATCAGGAAGATGGCGACCAGGCGCGGCCCCGTCGTGCCCGAGCGGCTCATCGCGCCTCCGACCGCAGGTCGAGGTGCACTATAGCGCGCTCCTCGCGGCCCATGCGGGACGGCCCGGATCGCTCGGACGGCATTCGAATGCGACGGACGAGCAAAGGGCGCCCCCGTTCGTGCGAGGCGCCCTCACCGCGGGGCTTTTCGAGCAGGCTACTTGAGCTCGATGGTGGCGCCGTTCACGAGCCGCACTTCCTCGACCGTGAACGCGGCCTTCCCGATGAGCGCCTGGGCGTTCGCGAGGCCGGTCGTGGAGGTCGTCGTGCGGGCCTGGACCGTGATGGTGTGGTAGCCGACGTCCACGTTCGCGGCGCCGAAGAAGAACGCGTGGGCCGCCTCGGTGTCGAGCACGAGCTGGAGGATCTCGTCCTGATACGCGCAGCCGTCGAGCGCGACGGTGCCGTCGGCGAGGATCTGGCAGCTGAAGCCGTCGAACTGCGCCATCAGGTACTGGCGCCGGCGATCGAACGTCACCTCGTTGGGCGCCGCCTCGTTGCCGTCGACCAGCACGCGGACCTCGATCTTCGCCTCGGCCTCGGCCTCGCTCTTGCGGTACTGGCTGCTCGCCACCGTGGTGTCGGTGAACAGCGAGGTGACGAGCGACACGCCGAACATGAGGTCCTTCTGGGACGACGTGTGGATGCTGCCCGTCATGAGGGTCTGCCACTCACCGGCGCCGGCGGCCGCCGCCTTCGGCAGCGCCTTCAGCACTCCCATCCCCATGTCGACCTTGGCGGACTGCGCGTACGCAGTTCCGGAGAGCACGACGAACGCCACGAGCAGCTTGCTGAGGAGCTTCATCTGATTCCCCTGTCCTGGAAGAGGCGGCCTTGATTGGCGCGCAGGGGGGGAGTTAGGCAGGCGAGCCATCGCCCGGTATCCCGCCGTCCATGGACCAGGCGACGGGTTCCACCGTAGGTGACGACCCCTGCGGCGCGTGCAACGTGTCGAATGCAGCGGAGATTCCGGGATGGTCCGCACAACCCGTGATAACGACTGTGCGTGAAACCCGGTCGCACCCGCTGTGACGACCCCCTGCACGGCCACGGCGGGGAGGTGACCGCAAGCCTGCTTTCTTGAGGCCGCCACGCCGGGCTGACACCAGGGGAGCAGCCGCTCGCACGCGGAGCGCGCGCGCGGGTCACGGCTGCGTTATGGTGCGCCCGCTCGGGGCTCAGGCCCGGGCGGAGGGCGACATGCACGCGGAGAGCGTCGAGAGCTGGCGGCACGAGCACGCCTTCGTCGGGCAGGAGCCGGCGCGCGCCGAGCGGCGCACCCGCTGGGTGGTCGGGCTCACGCTCGCGATGATGGTCGCGGAGATCGCCGCCGGGATGCTGTTCCGGTCGATGGCGCTCCTCGCGGACGGCTGGCACATGGGAACGCACGCGGCGGCCCTCTCGGTCGCCGCGTTCGCCTACGCCTACGCACGAAGGCACGCCGCCGACCCGCGTTACACCTTCGGCACCGGCAAGGTCGGCGCCCTGGGCGGGTTCGCGAGCGCGGTGGGGCTCGCGGTCATCGCGTTCCTCGTGCTCGCCGAGAGCTCCGTCCGGCTCGCCTCGCCGGTCTCGATCCGCTTCGATCAGGCGATCCTGGTCGCCTGCATCGGCCTCGCCGTGAACCTCTTCTGTGCGTTCCTCCTGCGCGAGGACCACGGGCACGACCACGGCCATGCCCACGATCACGACCACGATCAGGATCACGAGGAGGACCCCGCGCACGACCACCCCGGCCCCGGGGATCCCGGCGCGGGGCACGCCCACGCGTCCCGCCACGGCCACCGAGACCACAACCTCCGCGCTGCCTACCTCCACGTGCTCGCCGACGCGCTCACCTCCGTGTTCGCGATCGTGGCGCTCCTCGCGGGCAAGACGCTCGGCTGGACCTGGATGGATCCGGTGATGGGCATCGTCGGTGCGCTGGTCATCGCCCGCTGGTCCGTGGGGCTCCTGCGGGACACCTCCGCCGTGCTGCTCGACGCGGAGGTGGCGCCCGGACGTCGCGAGGAGATCCGTTCGGCGCTCGAGGAGGGCGGCGATCGGCTCGCGGATCTGCATGTCTGGCGCGTCGGCCCGCGCCACCTCGGGGCGATCGTCTCGGTCGTGACCGAGGACCCGCGCCCCCCGGCCGCCTACAAGCAGCGGCTCGCGCGCTTCCCGGATCTCGCGCACGTCACCGTCGAGGTGCACCGCTGCGAGGCGGGCGGCTCGCGCGGCGCGGCCTGACCGCCGTCCTCGATCGCGGCCGCCTCGGCTCAGAACGTCCGGCTCTGACCGCCGTCCACCACCCAGCACGCACCGTTCACCCAGCTCGCGCGCTGCGACAAGAGGAAGGCCACGACCGCGGCGACCTCCTCGGGACGCCCGAAGCGCCCGCCCGGGATCTCGCGGCGCACGAACTCGGCGATGCCCTCCGGGTCGGCCAGCCGGCGGCGCTCCCAGCCGCCGCCGGGGAACTCGATCGAGCCGGGCGCGACCGCGTTCACGCGGATCCCGTCCGCGGCGACCTCTCCGGCGAGGGCCTTCGCGAGGCTCAGCTCCGCGGCCTTCGCGATGTTGTAGGAAGGCCCGCCCCCGGCCTCGCGTCCCCAGATCGACGCGATCATCACGATCGCGCCGCCGCCGCGGCGCCGCAGCTCGGGGATGACCCGCAGGCTCGCGCGCAGCGCGGGGAAGAGGTTCCGGTCGAGCACCGCGCGGAAGTCCGCCTCGTCCGCCTCGGCCAGGCGGCGCGCGCCCGAGCCGCCCACGTTGTTCACGAGCAGATCCACGCCCCCCAGGCGCTCCGCCGCCGCCCGGACGAGGGCGTCGACCCCCTCCGCCGTGGTCAGATCGCAGGGGAGGGCGAGGTGCGGCCCGGGTCCCTCGGCCTCGAGCGCGCGCAGCGTCTCGCCGAGCGCGGCCTCCCCCCGCGCGCCGATCGCGACGCGCGCTCCCTCGCGTGCGAGCTCGACGGCGATGGCGCGCCCGATCCCGCGGCTACCGCCGGTCACGATCGCGATCTTCCCGCTGAGGCCGAGGTCCATGGCGCGAGTGTAGCGCGGCTCGAGTCCCGCTCGCCTCGCGCGCGGCCGGGCGCGTCGGCGCGCCACCGCGATCGCGCACGGCGTGCCGAGCAGCGCGCCCTCGGTCCTCAGTGCTCGAACGGCGCGAGCGGGTGGCGCACGATGGTGAGCAGCGCGTCCGGCGGCGTGGGCGGACCGTTCAGGTAGATCTCGTGGATCGGAGGGGCGAGGCGGCGCCCCTCCTCCTGCGCCGCGGCCTCGAGGCGCGCGACGGCCGGGCCCACGGCGTCGTAGCGCCCGCGGTGGAGCGTCTGCAGGCACTCACCCTCGGAGAGCTCCTGGATGCGGACGTCGCGCGCGAGCGGCGACGCCTCGGCGACGGCGGCAGCGGCCTCGGCCAGCGCGACGCGTCCGGGCGCGGCGTCGGCGAGGCGCAGGAGCAGCTCCCACGTGAACGTCCCCCGCGTGACGTCGGGGGTCCACCAGAGCGCCTCGAGGAACCCGGGCTCGGTCGGGACACCGCGGCGCGCCAGCTCGCCGGCCACCGCGAACAGCGCGGCCACGTCCGCCTGGAAGGCGCCGCCTCCGGGCTCGCCCCGCCCGACCTTGGCGAGGTACCGCGCCGGCTCGACGGTCACGAGGCGCGGCGCCTCCGCTGCGGCGTATTCGCCGCGACCGGTCAGCGGCGGCTCGGCCGCGTGCGCTCCCTCCATGACCACCTCCCAGGCTCTGGGGGAAACAACGCGCACGCTCGGGCGAGGACGCAAGCCCGCGCCGCACGAGCTCGCGGAGGGAGCAGCTGCGTCAGGGCCCGCGCACCGGCCCCGCCGCCTGGCGCTCCCCGCCCGCTCAGGTGTTCGGCGTGAGCGCCGGGAGCTCGCAGCGCGAGTCCTGGGACCTTTCTCGCTCGCGCAGCCGGCGCCGGCACTCGGCGCAGGTGACCGTCTCCTGGAGGATCGTGCACCAGCGTGCCTCGACTGCTCCGCACAGCGCCGCGTTCTTCGCAACGAAGTGGATGCGGTCCATGGTTCCTCCGGAATCGGGTTACGGCGGACCGGGTCGCGGAACCAACGCTTGCGAGTATTCGCGCAGAACCTCCGACCCGGGAGTCCCACGATCCCGGTCGTAGGCCGCTGTGTGGGGCGGTGTTCTTCTCGTGATCTCGCGCCCCTGGCCCTGCGACGGCCCGTCCGCGGCGCGAGGCCGCGTTGGACTGAGGGTGAATCGTCAGGCGGTCGCGCCCGGCTCAAGGTCCTCGGCCGACCACGCCAGCGCGAGGGGGAGCCCGGCGGCGACCTCGTCCTCGAGCACCTCGAGCCCGAAGCCGGAGAGCAGGCGGGCGTGATCTGAGCTGCCCGGCAGGAAGGCGATCTGCTTCGTTCGCCAGCACTGCCGGCTGAACGTCGCGAGGATGCTCGCGGCGAACTCGAACGCCTCCTCGGCGTGCGTGAGGTCGACCACGAAGCGCGTGGCCTCCGACTCCTCCATGGCGAGGCGCAGCGCCCAGGCCGACGCGCCGTCGAACGCGCCGTGGACCGCCAGCACGACCGCGTCCCCCGCCTGCCATCGAACGATCGCTGCGCCCGTCATCTCGAAGGAACGTTAGGCACTCGCTGCGCGGCGCAAGGGGAGAATTTGCACTATGCTCCGCGTCCCTTGTCGGCACGCGACCCCATCGCCATCCTCTTCGACCTCGACGGCACGCTCGTCGACACCGTCCCCTTCATCCTCGCCTCGGTCCGGCATGCGTTCGAGGGCTACGGCCTCTGCCCGACCGACGCCCAGTGGATCGCAGGGATCGGCACCCCGCTCAGGGCGCAGGTCGCCTCGTTCGTGCGCCGCCCGGAGGACGTGGACCCCCTGGTGGCGCGCTACCGCGAGTTCTGGGTCGAGAATCACGACCGGATGACGCGTGCCTTCCCCGGGGCGCTCCAGGTGGTCGAGTCGCTCGCGGCGAGCGGGCACCCGATCGGCGTGGTGACGGCCAAGACCGAGGAGGGTGCGCTGAGGACCCTCCGCCACACCGGCCTCCTGCGGTACATGCAGGCGATCGTGGGCGCCGACACCTGCGCGCGGTGCAAGCCGGATCCCGAGCCGGTGCACGTCGCGCTCGCGCGGCTCGAGCGGTCCCCGACGCAGGCGATCCTCGTCGGGGACTCGCCACATGACATCGTCGCGGCGCGCGCCGCGGGGGTGAGGGCTTACGGGGTCCTCCACGGTGCGTGCGATGGCCCGCGGCTCCTCGCCGCGGGTGCCCTGGCGCTGCTCGAGGATCTCGCCCCGCTGCCGGCCCTCGCCGCGGCGGCCGGCCATTAGCCGTCGCCGGGAGCGACGGCTCGCACCCCACCGGGCGCAGCAGCTCCTCACCCACCCGCGCGCACGCCGGGCTACGCTCCCGCGGGGCGGCCGTCCCGCGGCACGAACGCGCGCGCGGCTCCGCTGGACGGAGGACACGATGGTGGACGCTACCGAGGCGACGCGCCGGACCGGCTTCGCGAAGGAGTTCCGGGAGTTCCTGCTCAAGCAGAACGTGGTCGCCCTGGCCGCGGGCGTGGTGATCGGCGCGGCGATCGGGAAGGTCGTCTCCGGGATCGTCGAGCTCGTGGTGATGCCGATCGTCGGGCTCCTGCTGCCGGGGCAGAACGAGTGGCGGCAGATGAAGCTCGAGCTCGGTCGCGGGAACGCGATCGGCTACGGCGAGGTGCTCGGCAGGCTGCTCGAGTTCGGCGTCATCGCGCTCGTCGTGTTCCTCGTCCTGAAGGCGTTCGTCCGCGCGCCACCGCCCGCCGCGCCGTCGCCGACGAAGGCCTGCCCGCAGTGCCTCGAGACGATCCCCGCCGCCGCGCGCCGGTGCCGCGCCTGCACCTCCGAGGTCTGAACGAAGCCGGCGCGCGAGAGCGCGGCGAGGCCTCTGCGCCGTGGTAAGAGTCGAGGATGCGCATCGCCTACCTCGGCCCTCCCGGCACGTTCAGCGAGGAGGCCGTCTCGCGCTGCGACCTCGTCCGCGGCGGCGAGGCGATCCCTCGGCCCACCTTCGCCGACGCCTACCACGCGCTCCGCCGGGGCGAGGTCGACGGCGCGCTCCTCCCCATCGAGAACTCGATCGAGGGGAGCGTCGGCGCGACGCTGGATCTCCTCGTGCACGAGCCCGGGCCGCTCATCCGCCGCGAGCTGCTCCTGCCCGTCCGCCAGCACCTCCTCGCGCGCCCCGGCACGCGGCTCGAGGAGGTCCGCCGCGTGCTCTCGCACCCCCAGCCGTTCGGGCAGTGCAGCCGCTTCCTCGGCGAGCGGCTCCCGGGCGTGACGCTCGAGCCGACCCACTCCACCGCGGAGGCGGCGCGAAAGGTCGGGGCGGGAGAGGCGGGCGCGGGCGCGGCCGCCATCGGCTCGCGCGCGGCCGCCGCTCGCTACGGGCTCGAGCTGCTCGCCGAGTCGATCCAGGACGTGGACGAGAACTTCACCCGGTTCGTCCTGCTCGCGCAGGCCGACGAGGCGCCGACCGGCGCCGACCGCACCAGCATCGCCTTCACGCTCGACCGGGATCGGCCGGGCGGGCTGTACGAGGTCCTCGGCGAGCTCGCGAGCCGCGGGATCAACCTCTCCAAGGTCGAGAGCCGCCCGATGAAGCAGGCCCTCGGGCACTACGTCTTCTTCCTGGACTTCGAGGCGCACCGGCTCGACGCCGCGGGCGCGGAGGCGCTCGCCGGGGTCCGCGCGCGCGTGCACCGGCTCTGGCTCCTCGGGTCGTACCCGCGCGGCGGGACCCCGTAGCCCGTTCGCCTACGCGATCGCGCGCCAGCTCGCCGCGACCGCGCGGAGGTGATCGCCCGTCGCGCCGCAGCAGCCGCCCGCGAGCGCCGCCCCAGCGCGGAGCGCGGGCGAGAGGTCCGCCGCGAAGGCTTCCGGCGCTCGCACCGCGCCCGGCAGCCCCGCGCTCGGCTTCGCCACGAAGGGGACGGGGAGGGCACCCCGCGCCCACGCCGCGAGCTCCGCGAGCGCCGCCCCGGGGGCGACGCAGTTCACGCCCGCGGCGCTCGCGCCGAGCGACGCCATCGCGAGGAGCGCCTCCTCGACGGGCGTGCCGTCCGTGAGCGTCCACGGCGGCCCGCCGGAGGGGGTGAAGGTGACCACCGCCTCGAGGCCGGTGGCTCGCGCCGCGACCAGGGCGAGGCGCGCCTCGGCCCGATCGTGCTGCGTCTCGAGCCAGAGGAGG
>NZ_JALCYX010000069.1:0-22069 GCF_022690695.1 Anaeromyxobacter sp. SG17 | reverse complement strand
AGAAGGCGCTGGCGACGCCGGCGGCGCGGGCGCTCGCGCGCGCGCTCGAGATCGACATCAACGCCGTGGCCGGCTCCGGGCCGGGCGGGCGCGTCACGAAGGAGGACCTCGCCGCGTTCCGGAACGCCACGAACGGGCACGGCCGCCCGGAGCGCGGGGCCGCGCCCTCGGCCGAGGTCATGCCCGCGCGGCCGGCGGCGCCCATCCCGCTGCGCCCCGAGGGCGGCGGCGCCGAGGAGCGCGTGCCGCTCCGCGGGGTCCGCAAGCGGATCGCCGAGAACATGGCCCGCTCCAAGCGGACCGCCGCGCACTTCACCTTCGTCGAGCAGTGCGACGTGACGGAGCTCGCGCGGGTGAAGGACCGGATCGCCGCCGCCGCGAAGGAGGAGGGCGTGAAGGTGACGTTCCTCCCGTTCATCGTGAAGGCGGTCGTCGCCGCGCTGAGGAAGTTCCCGAAGCTCAACGCC
The DNA here is from genome assembly GCF_022690695.1 of Anaeromyxobacter sp. SG17. Classification (NCBI taxonomy): domain Bacteria; kingdom Pseudomonadati; phylum Myxococcota; class Myxococcia; order Myxococcales; family Anaeromyxobacteraceae; genus Anaeromyxobacter; species Anaeromyxobacter sp. SG17. The sequence goes on along the minus strand of NZ_JALCYX010000069.1, from coordinate 21,602 downwards.
ACGATGGACGACGAGCGCGGCGAGCTCGTGCTGCACCGCCGCCACGACATCGGCATCGCCTCCGCGACGGACGCGGGGCTCGTCGTGCCGGTGGTGCGCGGCGCGGACCGGCGCTCGCTCGTCGAGCTCGCGCGGGAGATCGAGCGGCTCGCGCAGGACGCGAAGGCCGGGCGGGCGCGGCCGGAGGACATGGGCCGCTCGACCTTCACCATCACGAGCCTCGGCGCGCTGGGCGGGATGTTCGCGACGCCGGTCCTCAACTACCCCGAGGTGGGCATCCTCGGCGTGCACCGCATCCGGCCCACCCCCGTGGTGCGGGACGGGCAGGTCGTGGTCCGGGACGTGATGCACCTGTCCATCACGAGCGACCACCGCGTCATCGACGGCCACGAGGCGGCGGCCTTCTGCTACGAGATCATCCGGACGCTCGAGGATCCGAACCTGCTCTTCATGCACATGGCGTAGGCCCGCGCTGATCGACACCCACTGTCACCTCGACAAGCTCGAGTTCGCGCCCGATCGCGACCGGGTCCTCGAGCGCGCGCGGGCGGCGGGCGTCTCGGAGGTCGTCGTCCCGGCGATCGGGCCCGACGGCTGGGCGGGCCTCGCCGGCTGGGCGCGCGCCAACCCGGGCGTGCACTTCGGGCTCGGCCTCCACCCGCAGCTCCTCCCCGAGCTCGACCCGCGGGACGACGCGCGGCACCTGGCGGCGCTCGAGGCCGCGCTCGCCGAGGGCGGCGCGGTGGCGGTGGGGGAGTGCGGGCTCGACGGGCCGAGCGTCGCCGCCGGCGCCCCGCTCGAGCGACAGGTGCGGGTGCTCCGCGCGCACCTCGCCCTCGCCCGGCGGCACCGGCTCCCGGTCGTGCTCCACTGCCTGAAGCTCCACGAGCCGCTCATCGCGCTCCTCGAGGAGGCGCCGCTCCCCGCGGGCGGCGTGCTCCACAGCTTCTCGGGCAGCGCCGACCAGGTGAAGGGCTACCTGCGCTTCGGCCTCCACATCTCGTTCGCCGGCCCGGTGACCTACGAGCGCGCGCGGCGCCCCATCGCCGCCGTCCAGGCGGTCCCGCCGGACCGGCTGCTCCTCGAGACCGACGCGCCGGACCAGACGCCGCGCCCGCACCGGGGCCGGAACGAGCCCGCGTTCCTCCCCGAGATCGCCTCGGCCGTGGCGCGCGCCACCGGGCGCTCGGTCGAGGAGGTGGACGCGCTCACCACCGCGAACGCGCGGGCGCTCTTCCGGCTCGGGCCCCAGGGGCGGTAGAAGAGCGCGCGCATGGACACGCGTCGGCATCTTGTCGGGGGGGCGCAGACGGCGCGCCCCGCCGATCCCCCGGTCGCTCCGGCTCCCGCCTCGCCGCGCCACGACCGCACCGCGCGCCTCCTCGGCGCGGACGCCATGGAGCGGCTCGGCAAGGCGCACGTGGTCGTGCTCGGCATTGGCGGGGTGGGGAGCTTCGCGGCGGAGGCGCTGGTGCGCGCCGGGGTCGGGCGGGTCACGCTCGTGGACGGCGAGCGCGTGGACGAGACGAACGCGAACCGCCAGCTCCACGCGCTCGAGGGCGCGTTCGGCGCGCTGAAGGTCGAGGAGATGGCGGCCCGCCTCGCGCGGGTGAGCCCGGCCGTGCGGGTGGACGCGATCGCCGAGTTCTACTCGGAGGCGAGCGCGGAGCGCATCGTCCCGGCGGGCGTGTCGTTCGTCGTGGACGCGATGGACACCGTGGTCGCGAAGCTCCACGTCATCCAGCGCTGCCTCGCGCTCGGCGTCCCCATCGTCACCTCCCTCGGCGCCGCGCGGCGGCTCGATCCCACCGCCATCCAGGTGACCGACCTCTGCGAGTCGCACACCGATCAGCTCGGCAAGGACGTCCGCAAGTACCTGCGCCGGCGGCACGGGATCTCCGCGGCCGAGCCCACCGGCGTCCTCGCCGTCTGGTCGGTCGAGACGCCGCGCGAGACGCTCGCGCTCCCGGGCGACGACGGCGGTGTCCCCGGCGCGCGCCCGCGCGGGTCGGAGGAGCGCCGCCGCGGCCCGAAGGTGTACGGCAGCGCGGCGTTCGTCACTGGCGCGTTCGGCCTCGCCGCCGCGGCCGCCGTCGTGCAGCGGCTCTCCGGCGTCGCGCCCGAGACGCACCGGATCCTCTCGGAGAAGGAGGAGGCGCGGCGGCGCAAGCGGCAGCGCGCCCGCTGAGCGGGCAGGCCATCCCTCTCGGGGGAGCCGCTTTCGTGTTGACCGTCGGCGGCCCGCCGATAGAGTCCCCGCGCGCGCGAGGTCGCGCGGTTACATCTTCACCCAAGGACTCCACCCAGGAGATCGCTCCATGGCCACCAAGACCTTCGACGCCGTCGTGATCGGCGCCGGCGTGGGCGGATACCCCGCCGCCATCCGGCTCGCGCAGCTCGGGAAGAAGGTGGCGCTCGTCGAGAAGGAGACGCTCGGCGGCGTGTGCCTGAACTGGGGCTGCATCCCGTCGAAGGCGCTCATCGCCGCGGCGAACCTCGTGGACGAGATCAAGCACGCGGCCGAGCGCGGCATCGTGGCCGGCGAGCCGAAGGTGGACGTCGCGAAGCTGCGCGAGTTCAAGAACGGCGTGGTCAAGAAGCTCACGAGCGGCGTCGGCCTGCTCGAGAAGGGCAACGGCGTCGAGGTGGTGAAGGGGACGGCGACCTTCGTCTCGCCCACGGCCATCGACGTCGAGCAGAACGGCGAGCGGACGCGCGTCGAGGCGCAGGCCTTCATCGTGGCGACGGGAGGCCGCCCGGTCGAGATCCCGGGCTTCAAGTTCGACGGCAAGGACGTGTGGAGCGCGAAGGAGGCCGTCGATCTCCCGGAGGTCCCGAAGCGTCTCGTCTGCATCGGCGGCGGCATCATCGGGATGGAGCTCGGCACCGTCTACGCGAAGCTGGGCTCGCAGGTCACGTTCCTCGAGGCGCTGCCGAACATCCTCACCGGCATCGACCCGGAGGCCGTGCGGTTCGTGCAGAAGAACCTGCGCCAGCGCGGCGTCACCGTGCACGTGAACGCGAAGGCGAAGGGGTTCGAGCGCAAGGGCGCCGCGCTCGCGGTCAAGGTCGAGGTGGAGGGGAAGGAGACCACGATCGAGTGCGACAAGATCCTCGTCGCCGTCGGGTTCCGGCCGAGCCCCGAGGGGCTGGGGCTCGACAAGATCGGCGTGAAGGTCGGGCCGAAGGGGATCGAGGTCGACGCGCAGTACAGGACGAGCGTGCCTTCGGTCTTCGCGATCGGCGACGTGACGGGTGGGCCGTTCCTCGCGCACAAGGCGTCGAAGGAGGGCGAGATCGCGGCGGAGGTGATCGCCGGGATGAAGTCGGCGCGCGACTGGGTCGCGATGCCGGGCGGCATCTTCACGGATCCGGAGATCGGCACCGTCGGGCTCTCCGAGGAGGAGGCTCGCGCGCAGGGGTACGACCCCATCACCGGGAAGTTCTCGTTCGGCGCGCTCGGCCGCGCGATCGCGATCGACCACACGGACGGGTTCGTGAAGGTGGTCGCCGACCGCGCCTCGAAGCTCCTCCTGGGCGTGACGGCGGTCGGGCCGGAGGCGGCGGATCTCATCGCCGAGGCCACGCTGGCGCTCGAGATGGGCGCGTACCTCGAGGACGTCGCGCTCACCATCCACGCGCACCCGACCCTCCCCGAGGCGTTCATGGAGGCGTGCAAGACCGCGCTCGGCGAGCCCATCCACATGTTGAAGCCGCCCGAGCGCAAGAAGAAGGGCGAGGCCGCCGAGCCCGCGCGGGCGTGACGGGCGCCGCGAACGTGCGCACGCTCCTCGTCCACAGGCTCGGCCGCGTCGAGTACGAAGACGGCCTCGCGCTCATGCGCCTCGCGGGCGAGGCGGTGCGGGCTGCGACGCCGCCCGGGGTCGATCACCTCTTCCTGCTCGAGCACCCGCCGGTCGTGACGCTCGGGCGCGGCGCGGACCGGGCGAACATCGTCGCCGCCCCGGCCTGGCTCGAGAAGCAGGGCTTCGAGCTGCACGACACCGACCGCGGGGGCGACGTCACCTACCACGGGCCCGGCCAGATCGTCGGCTACCCCGTCGTCGACCTCGCCGACCGCCCCGACGTGCGCCGCTACGTCGCCGCGCTCGAGGAGGCGATGATCCGCACCTGCGCGGACTACGGGGTCGAGGCGGGCCGGCACGAGGAGCACCGGGGCGCCTGGGTCGGCCGCAAGAAGATCGGCGCGGTCGGCGTCCACCTGTCGCGCTGGGTGACCTCGCACGGCTTCGCGTTCAACGTCCGCACCGACCTCACCCACTTCCAGGTGATCGTGCCGTGCGGCATCGCCGATCCGCGCCTCGGGGTCACGAGCCTCGAGGCCGAGCTGCGCGAGCGGGGCAGGGCGGCGCCGGAGCTGCCGGAGGTGGAGGAGCGGCTCGCCGCCCACGCGGCGGAGGCCCTGGGGCGCGCGCGCGAGGACGCGTCCCCGGACCTGCGCACGGTCTCGGTGGTGCCGGTCGGCGCCGACGGGCGCGTGCTGCTCCTGCGCCGCAGCGAGGCGCGCGGCGGCTTCTGGCAGCCGGTGACCGGGCGCATCGAGGTGGGCGAGAGCGAGGCGGAGGCGGCGCGGCGCGAGCTGCGAGAGGAGACCGGCGCGGACGTGCCGGTCGAGCCGCTCGGCTACCGGCACGCGTTCGGCGTCGATCCCGTCCTGGCACGGCTCCCCGGCGGCGCGCTGCGGCTCGCGGAGGAGACCGCCTTCGCCGCCCGGCTCCCGGCCGGCTTCGAGGTCCGCATCTCCGACGAGCACGCCGAGCACGTCTGGCTCACGCCGGCGGAGGCCCTCGAGCGGCTCCGCCTGGCGGGGCTGCGCAAGGCGGTGCGGCTCGCGACGGGCTCGCCCGCCTCGCGCTGAGGCCGGCTTCCCCGGCCAGGCGCCCGGACCCGGGAGACGTGTGGTCCGAGGTGGTCCGGGCGGCGGCTCGGCGCTGTCCCGCGTCCATGGCATGATGCGCGCCGTGGTCGTCACCGAGCGCCATCGCCTCCGCGAGAAGCTTCCGGACCTCGGCAACGCCGCGCGCACGCTCGCGCTGCGCGGCGTGCCGCGCGAGGTCCGCATCCCCGGGTGGACCGGGCCGACGTTCTTCTCCTCCGAGCTCGCCGACGGGAGGCTCCGCACGCTCGAGCAGTTCGCGAGCGGCGGCGCGGAGACGGCGGGCGTGACGGGCTGGGTGATCGGCTCCATGCGCGACCCGATGTCCTGGGGCGACGAGCCGCCCGCCGCGGTCTTCGTCCTCGAGCGGGTGAGCGGCCGCGTGCTGCTCGTCGACCTGGAGCAGGGGCAGCGGCCCGCGTTCGTGAGCTCGAGCGCGGGCCTGTTCCTCGACGCGATCGACGTGTTCCTGCAGTGGTGGGGCGCCGAGGAGCCGGTCGCGCAGCGGCTCAAGCGGATCCGCACGGATCTCGCCCGCATCGACCCCCCGGCGATGGCCTCGCCGGCGAACCACTGGCCGCAGTGGCTCGATGATCTGAACGAGAGCTGAACGGGGGCTGCGCCCCCGCCCCGCCGACGGCTGACCGCCGTCGTCGGGGACCCCACCCCTGCTCGCCGGGTCCCGTGCGCCGCCGCGAGCGGCTTCGCCGCTTCCGCGGCGTCGCCCCGGCGGGCTCGCTTCGCTCGCCTGTTCGCGAAGCATGATCGGCCGTTCAGCCGTGGCGGGACCGCTCGCGGCGGGCTCCCGGACCCCGCCGGTCGCCCGCTCGCGCCCCAGGGGGGTCGCGATCCCGGCCACAGTTGGTATCATCCCGGCTTTCGCCCGGAACTCCACACCATCCAGCCCCGCGGGATCCGTTCGATGATCAGCGTCGAGAAGATCGGTGGCACCTCGATGTCGGCGTTCGAGGACGTCCTCCGCAACATCATGCTGCGCGACCCGAAGCGCGTGCACGGCCGCGTCTACGTCGTGTCCGCCTACGCCGGCGTGACGAACCAGCTCCTCGAGCACAAGAAGACCGGCGAGCCCGGCGTCTACGCGCGGTTCGCGAACGGCGCGGACTACGCGAGCGCGCTCGAGGGGCTCACCGCCAAGCTCAAGGAGATCAACGCGGGCCTCGCCCCGATCGGTCTCGATCTCGCCCGCGCCGACGGCTTCATCGAGCGGCGGATGCGCGAGCTGCGCGCCTACCTCGACTCGATGCGCCACGTCCTCGCGAGCGGGTACCTGCGGCGCGACAACGTGCTGCTCGCCGCGCGCGAGATGCTCGCCGCCATCGGCGAGGCGCACAGCGCCTTCAACAGCGTCGAGATCCTGAAGGCGAAGGGCGTCGCGGCCTCCCTCATGGACCTCACCGGCTTCGACGACGACGAGCCGTTCACCATCGACGAGCGCATCCACGCCTCGTTCAAGGGCGTCGACCTCGCGAACCAGGTGGTGGTCGTCACCGGCTACACGAAGGGCGTCGAGGGGATCATGCGGGAGTTCGACCGCGGCTACTCCGAGGTCACCTTCAGCAAGGTCGCCGTCGAGATCAAGGCGAACGAGGCGGTCATCCACAAGGAGTTCCACCTCTCCTCGGCGGATCCCCAGCTCGTGGGGGCGGAGAACGCGGTGGTGGTCGGGATGACGAACTACGACGTCGCCGATCAGCTCGCCGACGTGGGCATGGAGGCGATCCACCCGAAGGCGGCGAAGCCCATGGAGCTCGCCGGCATCGCCATCCGGCTCAAGAACACCTTCGAGCCCGACCACCCGGGCACGCTCATCACGAAGCAGTACACCGGCAAGCAGGCGCGCATCGAGATCATCGCCGGCTCGCCGAAGGTGACCGCGGTCGAGATCCACGATCCCTCGATGGTCGGGACGGTCGGCTTCGACTACGGGGTGATGGAGCTGTTCCGCAAGCACGGCGTCTCGTACATCCTCAAGGCGACCAACGCGAACTCGATCACGCACGTCGTCTGGGAGAAGTCGGTGAGCGCGGGCTTCGTCGAGGAGCTCGAGAACGCCTACGAGGTCGTGACCGCCGTGCCCTCCGCGATCGTCTGCGTGATCGGCACGAACATCGCGTTCCCCGGGGTCCTCGCCCGCGCCACCGCGGCGCTCGCCGAGAACGGCATCAACGTGAACGCCGTCTCCCAGTCGCTGCGCCAGACGAGCATCCAGTTCGTCATCAACCGCGACGACTACAAGCGCGCGGTGGTGGCGCTCAACTCGGCGCTCTGCCTCAACCCTCCCGTCGCGGCGTGAGGCTCGCGAGGGCGGCGTCCCGCGACCGCGGGGCGCCGCCGCCCGCGCACCCCCTCCCACCTTCCTGACGACCCGGCGCGGGTGGCACTTTCCATTCCGCGCGGGGGAGCGTGTCTCTCTCCGTAGACCGCGCCGGAATGATCCGGCCGACCACCGAGGTCTCCGAGATGAGAAAGACGATCGCCGCGCTGTCCCTCGCCGTGCTCGCGTCAGCGTGCGGGAAGCAGGACATCACCCCTGACGAGGCGCGGAGCGCCGTCCCCGAGTCGAGCGCCATCCGCATCGACACCCCGAAGGACAGCGCGGACGCTTCCTCCCCGTCCTCCCCGGCCGCGCTCACCGCGACCGCCGAGGCGACCTTCGACGCCCGCTTCCCCGCCCTGACGACCTCGGACTACGCGCGCTGGTCCTACGTCACCGCCTGGACCGTGAACGGCGGCGCGTGGTGGACGCTCGCGACGCTCCGCCTCGTCACGCTCCTCCCGCCGACCGCCTGCAGCGGCGACACGTGCACCTGGGGCCCCTGGGACGAGGAGAGCAAGGTCGGGCTCAAGGTGAAGCGCTGGCAGCTCGTCGTCACGAAGGTCGAGGAGGGCAAGTTCACCTACGAGCTCTCGGCCATGAACCTCCTCGTGCCCGGCCCGTTCCTCTCCATCGTGAGCGGCGTCGCCGAGCCCGCCGGCCCCGGCCGCGGCAAGGGGCAGCTCACCGTCTCCTTCGACAACGCGCGCCAGCTCCCGGAGTCCGAGCAGCGCTACGGGACGCTGACGATCCAGTACGACACCACCGCCGAGGCCCGCGTCGACGCGCAGCTCGCCGGCGGGCGCGACGAGCAGAACGGGAACCCGCTCGACGCCGCGTACGCGTTCGTCGCGACGGGCGCCGGCGGGGACCTCCAGGTGGCGTTCCGCGGCCAGGACCCGGCGGCGAACCCGGTGAACCTCTCGCTCCACGCGCGCTGGGACGGGACCGGCGCGGGCCGCGGCGACGCGCGGGTCTTCGCCGAGGACGTGAACGGGAGCTGGACGTTCGACTACGGCGCGAGCGAGTGCTGGGCGGGCAAGGCGGGCGCCTTCGCGCTCACCTACGACACCGATCCGGCCTTCGGCGACGTGTCGGCCTGCGCGAGCGCCTTCCAGGGCGAGCCGCAGTACTCGACGCTCGGCCTCCCCTGAGCGGGGCGGATGGCGCGGCTCGAGGTCATCGCGGGAGGGAGGGCCGGCCCCGCCGGCCCGCTCCCCGCGGCCACGCCGGCGGCGGGGCTCGTCGAGGAGCTCTACCGCCGGCACGCCGCGGGCGTGCTCGCGCGCTGCCGCTACCTGCTGCGCGACGAGGAGGGGGCGCGCGACGCGGCGCAGGAGGTCTTCGTCCGCGCGCTGCGCGCGCTCCCCGAGCTGCGCGCCGCCGCCTCGCCGAGCGCCTATCTCCTCACCGCCGCGACGCACCACTGTCTCAACGTCCTGCGCGCCTCGCGGGCGGCGTGGCGGGACGAGCTTACGCGGCTCGCCCGGGAGCGGGTGAGCGAGGGCATCGCGCCGGACTCCCGCGAGCTCGTGCGCGCGCTCCTCGGCGCGGCGCCGGTGGAGGCGCAGGAGGTCGCCGTGCTCTACTTCGTCGACGAGCTGACGCAGGCCGAGATCGCGGCGGCGACCGGCCGCAGCCTCCCGACCGTCCGCAAGCGGCTGCGCGAGTTCCTGGGCGCCGCGCGCGGCGCGCTCCGCGAGGCGTTCCCCGACCTGACCCTGCCGGATCCGGAGGAGCTGCCATGAAGACCGAGCTGGGCGGCCCCGGCGTCGCGTGCTCGATCTCCCGGATCCGCCGGCTCGAGGCGGGCGAGCTGACGGGCGACGAGCGCTCCCGCACCGAGGGGCACCTCGCCGGCTGCGCGCGGTGCCAGGCCTCGGCGCGCGAGCTCGCGCGCGAGCGCGAGGCGCTCCACGCGTCGCTCCCGTTCGAGCGGTTCGCCGCGGGCGTCGCGGAGGGGCTCGCCCGCGCGGACGCGCCGGCCGCGGCCCCGCGCCGCCGCCTCCTCCGCGCAGGGCTGGCGCTCGCGGCCCTCCTCGTCGCCGTGGCGGCGGTGCCGCTCCTCCAGCGGCTCGCGCCCGGGCCGGACACGCAGGACTGGCGCGCCAAGGGCGCCCTCGAGCTCACCCTGTGGGCGAGCGAGGGCGGCCGCGTGCGGACGCTCGGGGAGGCCGAGCCGGTGCCGGCGGGCGCGTCGCTGCGCGTCGGGCTCCCCGCGTCGCGTCACGCGCACGCCGCGGTGGCGCTCGTGGACGGGGACGGCGTGGCGGTCCTCTTCGCCGGGCCGGCCACGGCGGGGGCGGTGGGGGACGCGTTCGCGTGGACGGGCGCGGGGGAGGGGGCGCTCGTGGCGGTGCTCGACGACCGCCCCGTGGACGTGGGCGCGCTGCGGGCCCGGCTCGAGCGGCGCGGGGCGGAGGGCGCCGCCGGGGCGGGGCCCGCGGTGATCGTCCGGCCGCTCGTGCGAGGGCGGCCGTGACCCGGGCGCTCGCCGCCGCCGCGCTCCTCGCGCTCGCCGCCGGAGCCGGCGCGGCGGAGCCGCACCGCTTCGCGCTCGTCGCGGGCGCGCCCGACGGCGGGCCCGGGACCGCGAAGCTGCGCTACGCCGAGCGCGACGCGCGCCGCATCCACGGGATCCTCACGCGCGTCGGCGGGGTCAGGCCGGAGGACGCGCGGCTCATCCTCTCCGGCAGCGCCGGCGAGCTCATGCGCGCGCTCGGAGAGCTTTCGGACCGCGCCGGCGCGGCGCGCGCGCGCGGCGAGCGCACCGTGCTGCTCGTCTACTACTCCGGGCACGCGAAGGACGGGGCGCTCCGGCTCGGGAGCGGCCGCGTGCCGTTCGGCGACCTCCGCGCCGCGCTCGAGGCCGCGCCCGCCGACGTCCGCGTGGGCCTCGTGGACTCCTGCCGCTCGGGGGCCATCGCCCGGGCGAAGGGCGTCCGCCCCGCGCCGGCCTTCGACGTCTCGGCGGCGGAGGAGGGGCCCCGCGGGCTCGTGCTCATCGCCTCGTCCGCCGGGGACGAGGACTCGCAGGAGTCGGACACCATCGGGGCGAGCTGGTTCACCCATCACCTGGCGTCGGGCCTCCTCGGCGCGGCGGACGCCTCCGGCGACGGGCGCGTCACGCTCGCCGAGGCCTACGCCTACGCGTACGCGCGCACCGTCGGCTCCACCGCCTCGAGCGCGGGGGGCGTCCAGCACCCGGTGTTCCTCTACGACCTCGGCGGCTCCGGCGATCTCGTCCTCACGGACCTCGCCCCGGTCGCAGGAGGGCTCCTCCTGCCCGCGGCCGCGGAGGGGCTCTACGTCGTGCTCGACGGCGCAGGCCGCGCCGTCGCCGAGGTGGCGAAGGGGGCAGGGGTGGAGCGGCGCGTCGCGCTCCCGGCGGGCCGGTACACCGTGAAGAAGCGGCTTGCCGACGACTCGGCGCTCCTCGTCGCGCCGGTGGCCGTGACCGGCGCCGCGCCGGCCGTCGTGGACGACGCGCGCATGGACCGGGTCCGGCTCGATCGCGACCCGCAGAAGGGCTTCTCGGGCACGCGCTGGGCCCTCCTGGCCGGGCTCGGCGCGCAGCGCTTCTTCGACCGCGCCGCGCGCGACGGGCTCTTCCCGCCCGCGGCGCTCGGCGGGCTCGAGCTCGCGGTCCGCGACGATCTCGGGCGCGGGCTCGCCTGGGGGATCGACGCCGCGCTGGGTGGCGGCGCCGGCACGCTGCGGATGCCGGGCGTCGAGCCCATCCCGGTGAAGTTCGCCGAGATCGCGGGGGGCGCCTCGCTCTGGAAGGACCTCGTCCTCGGACCGGTGGTGCTCTCGGCGGGCGCGCGGATCGGGCTCACGTTCCTCGGGCGCAGCTTCCCGGCGCGCGAGGAGCTGCCGAGCCAGACGTTCTTCACCGTGACGCCGGGGCTCGTGGGCGGCGCCGCCTGGCGCGCCTCTCCGCGCCTCGCCGCCGTGGCGCGCCTGCGGCTCTCGTACCTCTTCTACAACGTCGACGAGAACCGGAGCCTCGGGTTCGTCGAGGGGATGCTGGGGGTGGAGTATGCGCTCGGTGAATAGGCTGATCGTCCTCGCGCTCTGCCTGGGCCTCTGCGCCTGCGGCGACTACTCGACCGAGGACCTCCGGTTCCTGGCCGCCGTGCCGAGCCGCGCCGATCTGCGCGTGGAGGTCCCGCAGGACGCGGCGGCGAGCGCCGGAGCCTCGGCGCAGGTCGCGGCCTGCCCCACGCGCGCGGCCGACACGTGGCTGCGCGCCAAGCCGGAGTCGGACCGGCTGAACTCCGCGGTCGAGTTCCTGCTCGGGCTCGTGGACGTCGTCCGGCGCGAGCCGCCCTCCTGGAGGCAGGTGGACGCCCGCGGCTGGGGGCCCTTCCCCGACGGACGGCACCCGGGGCGCGAGCTCCGCGTGACGCTCCTGCGCCAGTACCCTGCGGGCCCGGAGGCGCCGCCCACGTTCGCGTACGCGTTCGACGCGCGCGTCTCCGGCGGCGGCGCCTGGACGACCGTGCTCGCCGGCTCGTTCGAGGGCGCGTCCGCCTCGCTCGGGAAGGGAACGCTCGGGCTCGACTTCGACGCGCTCTGGTCGCTCGGGATGGCCGACGCCGGCACGCCGCGGGGGCGGATGGGCGTGGAGTACGACCGCTCCGCGGAGCCGGTGCGGATCGGGCTCCTCCTCGACCAGGACGGCTTCGGCCTCGCGCAGTTCGGCTACCGCTTCGAGGGCTACGCCGACCGGAGCGGCACGTTCACCTACGCGTTCCGGAACGCCCAGGGCGACCTGCTCGTCGCGACCGCCTCCTTCGACGCGGCGGCGGCCGGGCGCGCCGCGGTGGGCTTCCGCACCGTGGCCGGGGTCACGGGCGGCTTCCGCGAGTGCTGGGATCCCGCCGCGTGCCTCGTCTACGTGGACGATCCCGCGGCGTTCAGCTGCGGAGGCGCCTGGCCCTGCTCGCTCGGCGACGTGTCGGCGTGCCCGGCGGTGCCGTCGCCGCCGTTCTGAGGACGATTCACCCTGCGTGCGAGACGGTGAGGTAGACCATCGTCTGGTTCAGGAGCTGGTAGGCGATCTCGCCGAAGGTGATCGGGCCGACGATGTCTCCGGTGGTCCTGCCCTCGAGCGACGAGTTGACGAAGTTGACGACGCAGTTGCACGAGAGGGCGACGCGCTCGGCGATCCCGGTGGGGAGCGCCGAGACGAAGGCGTCCACGTAGTCCTCGATCGGTCGGGCGTGGTGGTAACGGACCCCCGCGAACACCGGAGCGTAGAAGCGGACCTCGCCGCGGGATGGGTCCACGGACTGGAAGCTCACGTTGATCGCCGCGCCGAGGTAGTCGGCGACGAGGGGCAGGCGCGTGTCGAGGCGCGTCTCCCCGACGTACTCGGCGAAGTTGCGCTCCCGGCCGTCGATCTCCGCGAGGGTCGCCGAGAAGCCGGTCGCCGGGAAGGTGATCGTGGGCCCGGTCCCCGCCTCGAAGATGTTGAGGATCCCGATCTCCGCGCGCACGCCGGGCGGGAAGGCGACCTGCATCACGACGGCGTGGTGCTCCAGCGCCTCGGCCGTGGTGCCTTCGAACACCTTGGGCCTCGTCTTGCCGATCTCGGAGAGGTGGACCCCGGAGATCCACCCGAACAGCGGGGCGGTGGCGAACTTCTCGTACCTGGGCGCGTTCAGCGCGAACGAGAGATGCACGCGGCTCGCGTACGGAGCGATGATCACGCCCATCGAGCCCGCGGGCAGGTCCGAATACACCCGCGCGATCTCGCGCTCGTCGTAGCGGCGGATCGCGACGTACTCCGAGGGCGCGGGGAGCCGCTCGACGAAGATGCGGTGGCGATCGACCACGCCGCCTTCCTCGCTCATGAAGTACGGGATGGTCCCCCCGATCCACCTGCCCCTGGGCAGCCGGCTGAGGGGGGTCTCGTCCCCGGCGAGCAGCAGCGTCTCCCCCTCGCGGATCAGCGCCGCGACCTCGTCCACCTCGAGGAGATGCCCTTTCATCACCACGACCATATACCCGCAGTGGCGGGCTCCGCCGAACGCCAGGCGCCGGCACCGAGCGGGGTGAGCGCGTCAGGGCTGCCTTGACGGAGGGACGGGCGCGCCACGGCTGGGCGAGCGCGCCTCGCCGGCTCGCCGGACGCAGCTTTCGCCGAGACGCGGGACCTCGGAGGCATGGCAGCAGACATGAGCCTGCTCGCTCAGCAGCTCCGGCTCAGCGCGATGGAGGCGGAGGTGAGCCGCTTCCAGCGGTTCGCGAAGGACGCCCCCATCGGCATCCTCTTCATCAGCAAAGACGCCACCGTGCAGTTCGCGAACGACGAGTACCTGCGCATCGTCGGCCGAACGCGGGAAGAGTTCGAGGCCGAGCGGTTCCGGCTGGGGCCGGTGCGGCCGCCGGAGTGGCTGCACCCGGAGGTCGGCGCGCGACACGAGAGCGAGTGCGTGCGGGGCGACGGCACGCGGGTGCCGATCCTCGTCGGCCTCTCGATCCAGGAGGACGGCGTCGCTGCGTTCGTCATCGACCTCACCTCCGAGAAGTCGGCGGAGCGCGCGCGCCAGGAGAGCGAGGCGCGCTACCGCGCCATCGCCGAGCAGCTCGCGGAGGCCGATCGACGCAAGGACGAGTTCTTCGGGATCCTGTCCCACGAGCTCCGGAATCCGCTCGCGCCCATCCGGAACGCGCTCCTCCTCCTCGCGCGCGCTCCGGACGACCCGGCACGCGCCGCGCGGGCGCGCGAGGTCATCGATCGCCAGATCGGGCACCTCTCGCGGCTCGTCGACGACCTCCTCGACCTCACCCGGATCACGCGCGGGAGCATCCAGCTCGTCAGAAAGCGGCTCGATCTCGCGCGCGTCGTCCGCGACACCGTCGAGGACCACCGCGCCGGGTTCGACGCCATCGGCGTCGCGCTGATCCTGCAGCTGCCGCCGGCGCCGCTCCACGTGGAGGGCGACGAGACCCGGCTCGCGCAGGTGGTGGGAAACCTGCTCGCCAACTCGGCGAAGTTCACGCCGCGCGGCGGCGCGGTCACGGTGCGGCTCGAGGAAGGGCCGGCGCGCGCCGCGCTCCTCGAGGTCCGCGACACGGGGGAGGGGATCGAGCCGGACGTCCTCCCGCGCATCTTCGAGCCGTTCTCGCAGGCGGACCGCAGCCTCGCGCGCTCCCGCGGCGGCCTCGGCCTCGGCCTCAGCCTCGTGAAGCGCCTCGTCGAGCTGCACGGCGGCACGGTGAGCGCGACGAGCGCCGGCCGGGGCGCCGGGACGGAGGTCGCGGTGCGCCTGCCGCTCCTCGATCCGCCCCTCGCGGCGGCGGAGGCGGCGGCGCCAAGTGCCCCGCCGCGCGTCGCGCACGTGCTCGTCGTCGAGGACAACGCGGACGCCGCGGAGACGTTGCGCGATGCGCTCGAGCTCGAGGGGATGGAGGTCACGCTCGCGTCCGACGGCGAGGCGGGGCTCGCGGCCGCCCGGAAAAGAGCGCCGGATCTCGTCATCTGCGACATCGGGCTGCCAGGGGACCTCGACGGCTACGGGGTCGCGCGCGCGATGCGGGCCGATCCCGGCCTGCGCAGGGTCCCGCTCGTCGCCCTGACGGGCTACGTGGGCCCCGAGGACCGGGCGCGGGCCCGGGAGGCCGGCTTCGACCTCCACCTGGGAAAGCCGACCCGGCTCGCCGACCTGCTCGGTGCGATCGGCCCGCTCCTTCCGGCGTGATCGCGCGCGAGGCGCCGCGCTCGCGCGGGCCCGGCGTCAGGCTTGGCTCACCGCCGGCGACGCTCGCAGAAGCTCACGTGGAAGCGGCCGATCCGCTCCACCACCGCCTCGAGCTGCTCGACGGGCGGCAGGATGGTGGTGCGGAAGTGCCAGGTGCCGGCCTGCTGGCCGAAGCCGGAGCCGGGGACGACGCAGATGCCGGTCTCCTCGAGGAGCGCGAGGCACCACTCGGTGTCGGTCGCGCCCTCGGGCAGGGTGATCCGCGGGAACGCGTACATCGCGCCGGCCACCCGGTTGCACGAGATGCCGGGGATCGCGTCGAGGCCGCGCTCCACGATCGCGGCACGGCGGCGGAGGCTCTCGAGGACCTCGCCCCGCTCTCGCGTCCAGGTCCCATGGGACGGCTCGCCGGGCAGCGGCGGCCGGACGAGCAGGTAGGTCACGATCTGCCCGACCGAGTTCGCGCACAGCGCGATCGACTGGAGCTTCGTGATCTCGTCCATCACCGCCGGGGGCACGTTGCGGCACTCGAGGTAGCCGCCCCGGTGCCCGCACTCGCCCAGGTAGCCCTTCGAGACGGAGTGGAAGCTGAAGAGCGAGACGTCGCGGAGGCCGAGCCGCTCGAGCACGCTCGCGAACGACACGAACCGGTCGCCGGGCAGGTAGACGTTGTCCTGGTAGACCTCGTCCGCGAGCACCGCGAGCCCGCGCTCGCGCGCGAAGCGGAGCACGTCCTCCACGTTCCTCGCGTCGAGCACGGCGCCGGTGGGGTTGCCGGGGTTGATGACGCAGATCGCCCGGGGCCGGATCCCGCGGGCGCGCGCCTGCTCGTACGAGCGCTCCAGGTCGGCGAGGGAGAGCCCCCACTGCGCCGCCTCGTCCAGCGTGTACGGCACCGCCGCGCCGCCGTAGAGCGTGATGGTCGCCGAGTAGAGCGGGTACTGCGGGGTCGGGATGAGGACGCCGTCGCGGGCGTCCGCGATGAGGAGCCGGAGCACCGACTGGACACCCTTGCTCGCTCCGTCGGTGAGGAAGATCGCCTCGGGATCCGCCTGGATCCCGTCGCGGGCGTGGATGAAGTCGGCGATCGCGTCGCGCACGAAGCGGAGGCCCTTGCTCTCCGTGTAGGCCCCGAGGCCGTGCTCCGAGGCGCGGAGCACGTGCCGCGCGACCTCGACGGCGTCCGCCGGAAAGGTCCCGGCGGGCGCGCGGTCGAGCAGCTCCGGGTACTCCACGAGCGCCAGCACCTGCCGGACCCATGAGATCGGCCGCTGGCCGAGGGCCTGGGGGTTCCCGATGTTGCAGTAGATGATCTCGCGCCCCTGGCGCTCGAGCTCCTGCGCGCGGGCGACGATCGGGCCTCGGACGGCGTACTGCGCCTCGCGCACCACCGGCGCGACGTCTTCGATTCGGACGACCATGACCGCGCAGGATACGACGCCCCGGCCGGAGCTGCGAGCCCGGGTCCCTCGCCGATGCCGGCCGGTCCGTGGAGGCTGCATGACGGCGTCTCTCGGGAGGTGGCTCTCGCTCCGTCCGGCGGTCGGCACGCGAGCGCGCGGAACGGCGCCAGGCGCTGCCATCCTCCCGCAGCGCGCCGTCGCGATGCGTCATGACGGCGGGCGATCAGCACAATTTGGTCCCGGAGCAGGATTCCCCAAAATTCCGCGACCTTCTGCCGCACACAGGGCCAGCATGCCAGGGCGGCACCAGGGACGATCCCGGAGACCATCCATGAACCTGTCTCGACGGCAGTTCCTCAAGCTGACCACGTCCGGAATCGGCGCTACCAGCCTGGGCGCCCTCGGCTTCGCGCCGGATCGCGTCCTCGCCGACGTCCGCAACTTCAAGCTCGCCTCCACGACGCAGACGCGGAACACCTGCCCGTACTGCTCCGTCGGGTGCGGCATCCTCATGTACGGGCTCGGAGACCGCTCGAAGAACGCGCGCCTCCGGCTGGTGCACATCGAGGGAGATCCGGACCACCCGGTGAACCGCGGCACGCTCTGCCCCAAGGGCGCGAGCCTGCTCGACTTCGTGAACAGCCCGCACCGGCTCAAGTTCCCGGAGTACCGCGCGCCCGGCTCGAGCGAGTGGCAGCGCGTCACCTGGGAGTGGGCGCTCGACCGGATCGCCCGGCTCATGAAGGACGATCGCGACAAGAACTTCATCGCGAAGAACGCCGCCGGCGTCCCGGTGAACCGCTGGACCAGCGTCGGGATGCTCGCCGCGAGCGCGTCCTCGAACGAGTCGGGATACCTCACCCACAAGGTGTTCCGCGCGATGGGGATGACCGCGCTCGACAACCAGGCACGTGTCTGACACGGCCCCACCGTGGCCGGTCTGGCCACCTCGTTCGGCCGTGGCGCGATGACGAACCACTGGGCGGACATCAAGAACGCCAACGTCATCATCGTGATGGGCGGGAACCCCGCCGAGGCGCACCCGTGCGGCTTCAAGTGGGTGACCGAGGCGAAGGCGCACAACAAGGCGCGGCTCATCGTGGTGGACCCGCGCTTCACGCGCACCGCCGCCGTCGCCGATCAGTTCGTGCAGATCCGCCCCGGGACGGACATCGCGTTCCTGGGCGGCGTCATGAACTACCTGCTCTCGAACGACGCCATCCAGCACGACTACGTCAAGGCGTACACGAACGCGTCGTTCATCGTCCGCGCCGACTTCACCTTCGACGACGGGCTCTTCTCCGGCTACGACGAGGCGGGCCGCAAGTACGACAAGGCGAGCTGGACCTACGAGCTCGGGCCGGACGGCTTCGCCAAGGTCGATCCGACGCTCCAGGATCCGCGCTGCGTCTACCAGCTCCTGAAGAAGCACTACTCCCGCTACACGCCCGAGATGGTCTCGTCGATCACCGGGGCGAAGCAGGAGGAGTTCCTCCAGGTCTGCAAGACCATCGCGTCCACCGCGCCCGCCGACCGGACCATGACGAGCCTCTACGCGCTCGGCTGGACCCAGCACTCGGTCGGCTCGCAGAACATCCGCTCGATGGCGATGATCCAGCTCCTGCTCGGCAACATGGGGATGGCGGGCGGCGGGGTGAACGCGCTGCGCGGCCACTCCAACATCCAGGGGCTCACCGATCTCGGCGTGCTCTCCGACCTGCTCCCGGGCTACCTCACGATCCCGAAGGAGACGGACAAGGACCTCGACGCCTATCTCGCGCCGCGCACCCTGAAGCCGCTGCGCCCGGGGCAGATGAGCTACTGGCAGAACTACCCCAAGTTCTTCGTCTCGCTGCAGAAGGCGTGGTGGGGCGAGGCCGCGACGAAGGAGAACCAGTTCGCCTACGAGTACCTGCCGAAGCTCGACAAGCTCTACGACCTCCTCGCGGTGTTCGACCTCATGCACCAGGGGAAGGTGAACGGGTACATCTGCCAGGGCTTCAACCCGCTCGCCTCGGCGCCGAACAAGGCCAAGGTGATCGACGGGCTCTCGAAGCTCAAGTTCCTCGTGGTGATCGACCCGCTCGTCACGGAGACCTCCACGTTCTGGAGGAACGCGGGCGAGTTCAACCCGGTCGAGCCCTCCAAGATCGAGACCGAGGTGTTCCGGCTGCCGTCCACCTGCTTCGCCGAGGAGGACGGCTCGCTCACGAACTCGAGCCGCTGGCTGCAGTGGCACTTCAAGGGGGCGGAGCCGCCCGGCGAGGCGAAGACGGACCTCGAGATCGTCGGCGAGCTCTTCGGCCGGATCCGCCGGCTCTACGCGAAGGAGGGCGGGACGTTCCCGGATCCGATCGTCAAGCTCACCTGGCCGTACGCCATCGCCTCCGCGCCGTCCGCCGAGGAGGTGGCGCGCGAGTACAACGGCTGGGCGCTCGCCGATCTCCCCGACCCGAAGGACAAGACGAAGATCCTGGTGAAGCGCGGCGACCAGCTCACCACGTTCGGCCAGCTCACCGACGACGGCTCCACGGCGGCGGGCTGCTGGATCTACACCGGCAGCTACACCGACAAGAACAACATGGCCCGCCGCGAGACGGCCGATCCGAGCGGGCTCGGGCTCGCCCCGGCGTGGGCCTGGGCCTGGCCCCTGAACCGGCGCGTCCTCTACAACGCCGCCTCCTGCGATCCGACCGGCAAGCCCTGGGACCCGCGCCGCACGCTCGTGAAGTGGAACGGCGAGAAGTGGGTCGGGGCGGACGTGCCGGACTTCAAGGTGGACCAGCCGCCCGAGTCGGGGATGGCGCCGTTCATCATGAACCCCGAGGGCGTGGGGCGGCTGTTCGGCGCGGACAAGATGGCGGAGGGTCCGTTCCCCGAGCACTACGAGCCGTTCGAGAGCCCGCTCGCGCGGAACCCGATGCACGAGAAGCCGGTCGCGAGCACGAACCCGGCCGCGCGCATCTACGCCGAGGACAAGGCCGCGCTCGGGACGGCGGAGCACTTCCCGTACGCCGCCACGACCTACCGGCTCACCGAGCACTTCCACTTCTGGACGAAGCACGCGCGCATCCCCGCCGTGCTGCAGCCCGAGCAGTTCGTGGAGATCGGCGAGGCGCTCGCCAAGGAGAAGGGGATCCGCGACGGCGAGCGGATCAAGGTGCGCTCGAACCGCGGCGAGATCGTGGCGAAGGCGGTGGTCACCAAGCGCATCCGGCCGCTCACCGTGGCGGGCAAGACGGTCCACACGGTGGGGATCCCCATCCACTGGGGCTTCGAGGGGCTCACGAAGCCGGGCTACCTCGCGAACACGCTCACCCCGTTCGTCGGCGACGCGAACGTCCAGACCCCCGAGTTCAAGGCGTTCCTCGTGAACGTCGAGAAGCTCGGCGTGGCCTAGAGGAGGCGGCCATGGCGCTCGAATCGCTCGACATCCGCCGCCGCTCAGCGAGCCAGACCCGGGCCCCCGACGTACGGGAGCGCCTCGAGGTCGCGAAGCTCATCGACATCTCGCGCTGCATCGGCTGCAAGGCCTGCCAGGCCGCGTGCATGGAGTGGAACGACCTCCGCGACGACGTCGGCCAGCTGGGAGGCTCGTACGACAACCCCATCGACCTCACCGACCGCACGTGGACGGTGATGCGCTTCTACGAGGAGGAGATCGCCGACAAGGGCCTGCAGTGGCTCATCGTGAAGGACGGCTGCCTCCACTGCGCGGACCCCGGCTGCCTCAAGGCGTGTCCGGCGCCCGGCGCGATCGTGCAGTACTCGAACGGCATCGTCGACTTCCAGCAGGACAACTGCATCGGCTGCGGCTACTGCCAGACCGGCTGTCCCTTCAACATCCCGCGCTACGGGGTCAGGGACGGCAAGGCCTACAAGTGCACGCTCTGCTCGGATCGCGTGGCGGTCGGGCTCGAGCCGGCCTGCATCAAGACCTGCCCGACCCAGGCGCTCAGCTTCGGGGCGAAGCAGGACATGATCGACATCGCGAATGCTCGGCTCGTGGACCTGAAGGAGCGCGGCTTCGACAAGGCGGCGGTCTACGACCCGCCGGGCGTGAGCGGCACGCACGTCGTCTACGTGATGCCCCACGGCGACCCGGCGCTGTACCGGATGCCGCGCGAGGCAAGCATCTCGCCCCTCGTCTCGCTCTGGCGCAGCGGGTTCGCCCGGACGCTCGGGGTGCTCACGATGGTCTCGGTCGTCGTGGCCGGGTTCTTCCACTGGATGAAGGTCGGGCCGGTCGATCCGGACGCTCGGCCGCCGCGCGAGGGGGAGTAGGCCATGGCGACCGAGATGCATCCGGGCACGCAGCACGAGTTCGCGACCACGCGGCCGCCCGACGCGGTGCAGCGCTACTCCACCGGCGAGCGGCTCACGCACTGGGCCGTGGCGCTCGCCTACGTCGTGCTGTTCCTCTCCGGCCTCGCGCTGTTCCACCCGTTCTTCTACTGGATCTCGCTCTGGTTCGGGACGCCGACGTTCATGCGGATCCTGCACCCGTTCATCGGGGTCGCGCTCGCGATCCTGTTCTTCGCCTACGCGGCGCGGCTCTGGCGCGAGAACCTGTTCTCCCCGGCCGACCGGCAGTGGCTCCGCCGGATGTTCGCGTACATGAACGGCCGCGAGGAGGCGCGCGTCGAGGGCAAGTACAACGCCGGGCAGAAGGCGATGTACTGGTCGATGGTCGCGATGGTGGTCGGCCTGCTCGTGACGGGGATCTTCATCTGGCGCCCGTACATCGCGCCGTCGATCCCGCTCCTCGGCCGCCGCATCGCGTCGGTGATCCACGCGATCTTCGCGTTCATCATGTTCGTCGGGATCGGCATCCACATCTACGCGGCCGTCTGGACGCGCGGGTCGATGCGGGCGATGACGCAGGGCTGGGTCACCCGCCGCTGGGCCCGCTACCACCACCCGGGCTGGTACGACAGGGTCGCGCGCGGCCGGGAGACCGTGCGTTGAGCCCCGCCGCGCTCCCGATCACGCCGGGCGACGCGCCGCCGCCGCTCCGGTTGCCGGAGCCTCCGCTCCTCTTCCGCGCCCGGGCCGAGCGGCTCGAGGCGCTCGCGAGCGGCCACGCCGCGGGCGACTGGCTCCGCTTCCTCGCGCGGCTCGCGCGCGGACAGGACCGGGCGGTGCGAGCGGTCCCCTCGGGCGTGATGCCTCGCCCCGGCGGCGACGGCCCGCCGCTCGCGCAGGCCGCCGCGCGGCGCGATCCCGCCTGGCGCGCGATGCTCGCCGCCGTGCTC